>NZ_CP059215.1:389680-624952 GCF_014252295.1 Blattabacterium cuenoti | reverse complement strand
AAATTTAAAATTTAAAAATTATATCAAAATTTTTATCTTTTACTAGTAAGTAAGAAATAAATCCAATATCTATTATATTATTCAATCTGGCAAGACAGTAAAGAAATAAAATTTTTGAAAAAAAACTTCTAGTTTTTTAATAAAAATCAGTATTTCTGAGAAATAGAAATAAGAATAGAATTTCGTTTATGTTTATGTATGAAAAAATATTAGTAAAAATTTTTCAATTCCAAGGAATTTATGAATTATTTCAAAATTTAGATTGGAGAAAATGGGGGAGTATAATTCTTATCATAGTTGGTAAACTATTACTTTTTACTATTTTATTAATAATTTTAGAATTTATTTTCAATAAAGGAGTCCGTTTCATAGGAAGAAGAATTATAAATTCTACTCATTTTATTTGGGATAACATTTTATATGAAAATAAAGTTTTTGATAGTTTAGCTCATTTTTTTCCTTTATCTATTTGTTTTTTGTTAATAGAACCTTTTTTTAAAAATTATTACACTATTGTCATTTATTTAAAAAAAATATTTGACATATTGTTTGTTTTAATTGTATTGCAATTTTTGATTAGAGTAATTAATTCTATTATGAGAATAGCTACAAGTGAAAATAACCACCAAACAATAGCAGTTCGCTCTTTTTCACAATTACTAAAAATTGTATCGATTATATTTTGTGTATTGGTTATTATTGCTATTCTTACAAAAAATGATTTAATCACTGTTCTTACCAGTTTAGGTGCTATAACTGCTATCGTTATCCTTGTTTTCAGAGATACTATTCTTGGATTTGTTTCTGGAGTTCAAATGGCATCTACTAAAATGATAAAAGTAGGTGATTGGATAGGAATTCCAAAATACAGCATAGAAGGAACAGTGATAGAAATAAATTTAACTTCTGCTAAAATAGAGAATTTTGATAAAACTATAACT
Organism: Blattabacterium cuenoti; assembly: GCF_014252295.1. Lineage (NCBI taxonomy): Bacteria > Pseudomonadati > Bacteroidota > Flavobacteriia > Flavobacteriales > Blattabacteriaceae > Blattabacterium > Blattabacterium cuenoti. The sequence goes on along the minus strand of NZ_CP059215.1, from coordinate 624,011 downwards.
AGTGTCCCTACTTATGATTTAATTTCTACTGCAGTTACTAATTTTGAAGTTATGCGTCAAAGAAACATACGTAGAATAAAAAGATCTATTTTATTTAATATACAATCTTTTCATTTTTGTAACTCAGATAAACTAAAAAAGTTTCAACATGTTTATTTAATTAAAAATTATATTCAAAAAAAGCAAAAAGAAATAGATATTTTCAATAAAGAAAAAAATGTTGATATTCGCATAGATATTAATGAAAGGAGATTAACGAATATTGGTTTATTTCGTCAGTATGCTTTGGAATATTTGTATCAACATCCAAAAATATCAAAATCAGAAACTCTTATGGTCAGACACTTAGAGCCTACTCCTTACGGTCTTCCTATTGAATTATATTGTTTTACAAACACATCTGAATCTATTAAATATGAACAAATACAAGCCAATGTTTTTGATCATTTATTAACAATAGCCAAAGAGTTTAATTTGGAAGTAACTCAAGTTACTAAAAAAGAATTTTTGTTAAGATAAGAAGAGAAAGAGAAGAGATGAAATGGTAAAATTAAGTGTCAATTTAAATAAAATTGCTACATTAAGAAATGCAAGAGGAGGGGCCACTCCAAATCTTTTGCAAGTAGCAATAGACGTTCAAAAATTTGGAAGCCATGGGATAACTATTCATCCTAGACCTGATGAGAGACATATTACATATCAGGATGTTCATGATATTCGTTCTGTAATAAAAACGGAATTAAATATTGAAGGGAACCCAACTGATAAATTTATGGAATTAGTATTGAAAATCAAACCTGATCAAGTTACTTTAGTTCCTGATAAATATAATGCACTTACTTCAAGTTCAGGATGGAATACGATTAATCATTATCATTTTTTAACTCGAAAAATAAAAAAATTAAAAAATTTTGGAATTAGAACTTCTATATTTTTAGATCCAAATCCAGAATTAGTTATATATGCGGCGAAAACAGGATCAGATAGAATAGAATTACATACTGGTAATTTTTCTATTGGATATGCTAAAAAAGAATGGAGTTCTATTAATCCTTATATTCAAACTGCAAAAGAAGCTGTTAAAAACGGTATGCTTATCAACGCGGGTCACGATTTGAATTTAGATAATATTTCTTTTTTGATTGAAAAAATACCTTATCTATCAGAAGTGTCCGTAGGACATGCTTTAATTAGTGAATCTTTATATATGGGATTAGAAAATACAATTCAAAGTTATTTGAAGAGAATTCATAGAATTGATATGAATGAAAGTGGAATAAAAAATAAAGTAATAAAAAATGATACTACATTCTAGAATTTTTGGATCTGGTATTCCTATTTTAGTTTTTCATGGATTATTTGGAAATGGAGAGAATTGGAATTCTTTTGCTAAAGAATTTAATAAATTTTATCAAATTCATTTAATAGATATTAGAAATCATGGGAAAAGTTTTTTTTCAAAAAAAATGGATTATGACCTTATATCAAAAGATATATTAAATTATATATATTATCATAGGTTAGATCATCCTATATTATTAGGACATTCTATGGGAGGAAAATCTGTTATGACGTTTTCTACAAAATATCCTTGTATTCCAAAAAAAATTATTATTGTAGATATTAGTCCTAATTCTTATATACATTCGGATAAGAAAAATTTAATTAATACTTTAAAAAAAGTTGATTTTGATATTATTAAAACAAAAAAAGATCTTGATATATTTCTTGAACCATGGATTTTAAACAAAAAAACTAGGTTATTTTTTTTAAAGTGTACTCATAGAAGAAATAATGGAAAACTTTCCTTTCGTTTTTTTTTATTTGGAATTGAAAAAAATTATGATCGTTTGATTCGTTACAAAATTGAAAGAGGATTGTATAATGGTCCCTCACTTTTTTTGCGTGGAGAAAATTCTAATTATATCCCTTTTAAAGATTATGATTATATTTTCAATTTATTTCCGAAAGCAAAAATTTTAACTATCAATAGGGCAAAACATTGGATCCATATAGATAATCCAATAGATTTTTATAATGAAATAAATGTCTTCTTAAAAAAGAAATAGTTATTCTTGTGTATTGTATAACTCGCACAAAGTATTAAATTTACCGAATAAAAAGTGAGTTTTTTTTCATAAAATCTATATTAGTATGAACATTATAAGAAATTTTTTCATAAAAAGTATTCAATTATATAAAATTTGTATATCTCCATGGATAGGGAACAACTGTCGATACATCCCTACTTGTTCGGATTATATGATTTTTTTCTTAAAAAAAGATAATATTTTTAAAGCTTTTTTTATGGGTTTTAAAAGAATTATTCAGTGTAATCCATGGGGAAATTCAGGTTTTGATCCTCCTATAACTTAGGACTTAATTTTTTTATGAAAATGTTAGAATATATCAATTGGGATCCTATTTATAAATTTTCTTTATGGAAAGATTTTTCTATTCATATTTATAGCATAATGTTCATTATTTCTTTTCTATTGGGATGGTATATTATGAATTTTATTTTCAAGAATGAAAATATACATAAAAAATATTTGGATCCTTTATTAATATGTACTTTTTTTGGAACTATTGTTGGTGCAAGATTAGGACAGGTTTTATTTTATGATTTTTCATATTTTTCGGATCATTGGATAGAAGCTCTATTTCCTGTTAGAGAACGAAGTAATTATTATTTATTAGGTTTTATTAAAGGATACGAGTTCATTGGATATAGAGGATTATCTAGTCATGGAGCAACTATAGGTATCATTTTATCCAGTTTTTTTTATAGCAAAAAAATAATTAAAAAATCTTTTGTTTGGATATGTGACAGATTATGCATTGCTGTAGCTTTATCATCTGTTTTTATCAGAATAGGAAATTTTTTTAATTCTGAAATAGTAGGAAAGCCATGTAGTGCAAAATTACCATGGTCCGTGAAATTTATACAAATGGATACAGAGTATGGAGAAATAGTTCCTAGACATCCTGCACAAATATATGAATCTATTAGTTATTTTTTTATTTTTTTATTGTTGTGGTATTTATATTATTATAAAGGGAAACAGATTTATAGTGGATTTTTATCTGGAATATTTTTTACTTTTCTTTGGTCTTCACGTTTTTTATTAGAATTTTTAAAAGAACCACAAGGAAAAGAAATTTTGAATTTTTTATCTTTAAATACAGGACAATTACTTAGTATTCCTTTTATTATTTTTGGTATTTTTAATTTATTGAAAACTAGAAAATATTTTTTTCGTCATGAAAAAAATTAACTCTTTTCTTCCATTAATAATGATTTTGTTCCTTTTTATTCGTTCTTCTGAACGAAACGATTTTTTTTTATATTCAGATGTAGGAAACTCATTGGAGATAGAATTTATTAAAAATGGAGAATTGTATCTAAAAAATATCAATCGTATTCTAAAAAAAATAGATGTAGAATTAGCGTATAAAGATACGGAAAAAGAAAACGGATTGAAATATAGATCTTCTTTGAAAGAAAATAGAGGAATGTTATTTTTTTTAAAGGATGAAGAAGAGTATAAGAAAATTGATATGGAAAATATGAGAATTCCTTTAGATATTATCTATATAAATGAATTTGATACTGTTGTTTTTGTGAATCATAATGTTAGTCCTATGAGGGAAATTGAAATAGTTGATTTACCATCAAAAATAAAATATGTTTTAGAGATTAATTCTGGAATGTCCAATAAATGGGGATTAAAAGAGGGAATAACGAAAGTAACTTGGAATAAAAATTGATTATATATCTTTATCTTTAATTTTAAATTTGCAAATATTATGGTTTTTATATCTGAAAATGCGAAAACTAAATTAGTCTCTTTGATGAAAGAAGAAGGTTTTTCTGAAAATGCCTCTTTTGTAAGGCTTGGAGTTAAAAGCGGAGGATGTACAGGTATGTCGTATCAACTATCTTTTGATAAAGAAAAAAAGAAAGGAGATAGCCTTTTTCAATCTCAAGAAATGAGAATATTAGTAGATAAAAATAGTATTCCTTATTTAGAAGGAACAACTTTGAAGTACTCAGATGGATTAAACGGAAAAGGATTTTATTTTGAAAATCCTAATGCGAAACATACATGTGGATGTGGAAAAAGTTTTTCATCATAAAAAATGAAAGAAAATAATAAAATATTAGAGAATTTTACTGAATCTGAATATAAATATGGATTCTACACTCCAATAGAATCAGATAAAATACCAATAGGATTAAACGAAGATGTTATTCGTTTGATAACAGAAAAGAAAAATGAACCAACATGGATGTTAGACTGGAGGTTAGAATCTTATCGTATATGGAAAAAAATGGAACCTCCAAAATGGGCAAATATAAAATATGATGTTCCGGTATTCCAAAAAATAAGTTATTATTCCGCTCCTAAAAAGAGAATAAATCTTTCTAAACCGGAAGAAATGGATCCAGAATTAATAAATACATTTGAAAAATTAGGGGTACCTCTAGAAGAAAGAAAAAATATTTCAGGAGTGGCTACAGATATAGTGTTAGATTCCGTTTCTTTAGCAACTACGTTTCAAAAAAAATTGAAGGATCAAGGAATTATATTTTGTTCTATTAATGATGCTTTAAATAAATATCCAGATATTGTTAAAAAATATTTAGGTTCCGTCGTTTCAAAAAATGATAATTTTTATGCAGCTCTTAATTCAGCTGTTTTTTCAGATGGTTCTTTTTGTTATATCCCAAAGGAGACTCGATGTCCTATGGAATTATCTACGTACTTTCGTATAAACGAAAGTGGAACAGGACAATTTGAAAGGACTTTGATTGTTGCAGATAAAAATTCTTATGTAAGTTATTTGGAAGGATGTACAGCTCCACAAAGAAAAGAAAATCAGTTGCATGCAGCTGTCGTAGAAATTGTAGCATTGGAAAATTCTGAAGTAAAGTATTCTACTGTTCAAAATTGGTTCCCTGGAAATAAAAAAGGAGAAGGTGGTGTCTTTAACTTTGTGACGAAACGTGGATTATGTGAAAAAAATGCAAAAGTATCTTGGATTCAAGTAGAAACAGGGTCTTCAATTACCTGGAAATATCCATCTTGTATCTTAAAAGGAGACTTTTCTATGGGAAATTTTTATTCTTTAGCCTTAACTAAGGATTTTCAACAAGCAGATACGGGAACAAAGATGATACACATTGGAAAATGTACAAAAAGTGTAATTATATCAAAAGGAATATCAGCAGGAAAAGCTCAAAATAATTATAGAGGATTAGTAAAAATAGATTCTAAAGCTATTCATTCTCGAAATTTTTCTCAATGTGATTCTTTACTTATAGGAGATACGTGTGGAGCACATACTTTTCCATATATTAGTGTATATAATAATTCTACTTCTAAAGTAGAACATGAGGCGACTACATCGAAAATTGGAGAGGAACAAATTTTTTATTGTAATCAAAGAGGAATTGATACGGAAAAAGCTATTTCTTTAATAGTTCATGGCTTTAGCAGTGAAATTTTAAAAAAATTACCTATGGAATTTGCGGTAGAAGCTCGAAAGCTTTTGGAAATATCTTTGGAAGGATCTGTTGGATAATGTTCAAATTAATATTATGTTAAGTATAAAAAATTTACATGTTTCTATAGATAAGAAAAAAATACTTCAAGGAGTTAATTTAGAAATGAATGTAGGAGAAACTCATGTTATTATGGGACCAAATGGTTCCGGAAAAAGCACTCTTGCTTCTATAATAGCTGGAAAATATAAAGAGTATAATATAACTCAAGGTAATATATATTTTTTGAATAAAAATTTATCAGATTTTTCTCCAGAAGAGAGAGCACATTTAGGAATTTTTCTTTCCTTTCAACATCCAATAGAAATACCAGGGATTTCAATTATTAATTTTATTAAGACATCTATAAATTCTATTCGTAAAGCAAAAAATATGAGTAAAATGTCTGCTAAAGAAATTCTATATAAAATAAAAAAGATTTCTTTTCAATTAAATCTTGAAAAAGATTTTGTTTATCGTTATTTAAATGAAGGATTTTCAGGAGGAGAAAAAAAAAGAAATGAGATATTTCAAATGATGATGTTAGATCCTTTATTATCTATTTTAGATGAAGTAGATTCAGGATTAGACATAGATGCTTTACGTTTAGTATCTAAAGGAATTAACGCTTTTAGAAATAAAAAAAATTCCATTTTAATTATTACTCATTACAAAAGATTATTGGATTACATTTTTTCAGATTATATTGTTCATGTTCTGTATAATGGAAAAATTCTTTATTCAGGGGATAAGAAATTAGCGGAAAAATTAGAAAAAGAAGGATATGATTGGGTTTCTAAAAAAAAATATTGTTGATTGTTTTTTCATTTATAATTTAATTTAATGCGATTAAAAGAAAAAATAATTTCATTGATCGATGAATCTTCTTTTTTGAAAGAAGAAAAAAAATCTTATCTATCTTTTTTGCAAAAAAAACATATTAATTTTTTTAAGAAAAAAGGATTTTCCTTTCCTTTTAAAAAGGGAGGAAAAAATTGTAAAGAGATGTATGTTAATTCAATCCTTGATCAGGATTATCATATTATTAATGAAAAAAGAAATGGAAAGAAGAAAAATATAGGATATGAACAGATCAAAAAATTTTTTTTTCTAAAAAAAGAAAAATCCTTTTTTGTTATTTTTATAGATGGAAAATATGATTCTTACCTTTCTAAACTCAGTGGAGTTTCCAATAAAAATCATATTATATTATCAAATATAGATTCACAGGAAGAAAATAAAGTTAAAAATTATTATGGAAAATTATCATATCAGTATAACGTTTTTTATACTTTAAATACTTTATTCTCAATAGATGGGGTCTATATTTATATACCAGATAATGTTATTTTAGAAAATCCAGTAGAAATATTTCATATTTCTACTGGATTGGAATATAAAAAAATTATGCTTAACACTAGAAATTTAATCGTGGTAGGAGAAAATTCTTATGTGAAAGTAATTGAACACTACAAGTGTTTAAAAAAACATTTATCTTTTATAAATTCAGTTAGTGAAATTTATGCTTTAGATCATAGCAAAATTGATTATTACAAAATACAAGGTGATTATTTGAATGAAAAAACTTCTATTATAGATAATACATTTTTAAAACAAAACAAGTATAGCAAATGTTCAGTTTTTACTTTTTCTTTTCAAGGAAATTTTATTCAAAATAATTTAAAATTTTCTTTTTGTGGAGAAAACACTTGTTCTTATTTGTATGGAATTTCTCTTTTATCAGAAAAAGAATTTTTAGATCATAATACATTGATAGATCATTTGTATTCTTACTCTTATAGTCATCAATTATACAAAAACATTTTGTTTGATAAATCTAGTGGAATTTTTAACGGAAAAATAATTGTTAATAAACGAATTAAGGGGATAAATGCCTTTCAAAGAAATAGTAATATTATTCTTTCTGATGAAGCGTGTATGCATACTAATCCTCAATTAGAAATTCATTCTGAAGATGTAAAATGTTCACATGGTTGTACGATAGGAGATCTTCATAAAGAAGAGTTATTTTATCTTCAATCAAGAGGAATTTCTGAAAAAAATGCAAAAATTTTATTGTTATTCTCTTTTTTGGAAGAAATATTAAATCCTATTCAAATTTTTGAATTAAAAAAAATTATTTATAGAAAAATGAAGAAAAAATTAAATAAAAACTTATAATTATAAATATGTTCTCAGAAGAGAAAATACAAAAAATAAGAAATCAATTTCCAATTCTAAAAGAAAAAATTTATTCCAATACTTTAGTTTATATAGATAACGCTGCTACAACTCAAAAACCTTTACAGGTAATTCGAGCATCTCAAGACTATTATTCTATGATGAATGCTAATGTTCATCGTGGATTACATTATCTTAGTCAAAAAGCTACAATTCAAGTAGAAAATACAAGAAAAAAAATTCAACGATTCATTCATGCAAAATATTCTTCAGAAATTGTATTTACAAAAGGAACAACTGAATCTATAAATTTAGTAGCTTCTAGTATTAGTTCTCTGATTAAAGAAGGAGACGAAATTATAATTTCTTTTTCTGAACATCATTCCAACATTGTTCCGTGGCAAATCCTTTGTAAAAAAAAAGGTGCTATTTTAAAAATAATTCCTATTTATGATAATGGTTTCTTAAAATTAAGAGATTTTGAATTTTTAATATCAAAAAAAACGAAAATAGTATCTGTTAGTCATATATCTAATGTTTTAGGAATAATTAATCCTATAAAATATATTATTGATAAATCTCATGAATATGGGGCATTGGTTCTGATCGACGGGGCTCAAGCTATTTCAAATTTGCATTTGAATATGCAAGATTTAAATACAGATTTTTATGTTTTTTCTGCACATAAAATGTATGGACCAACTGGAATTGGAGTTTTATATGGAAAAAAAGAAATATTAGAAATTATTTCTCCCTATCAGTTTGGAGGAGAAATGATTAAGAATGTTAGTTTTGAAAAAACAACTTATTCGGATTTACCTTTTAAATTTGAGGCAGGAACTCCAAATATAGAAGGAATTGTTGTATGGAAATCTGCTATAGATTTTGTAAAAAAAATAGGATTATCAAATATACAATATCATAAGAAAGAACTTTTATCGTACGCTATTCAACGTCTAAGAACTATAGATGGTATTCAATTGTATGGAGAATTGAAAGATCTTTCCAAAAAATCTAGTATTATTTCTTTTAATTTAAATAAATTACATTGTTTTGATGTAGGAAGTATTTTGGATCGTTTAGGAGTTTCTGTTCGTACTGGACATTTATGTGCACAACCATTAATGAATTTTTTTCAAGTTCCAGGTATGATTCGCGCTAGTTTTTCTATGTACAATACGATTCAAGAAATAGATTGTTTATTTGAAGGATTGTTAAAAGCAAAAAGAATTTTATTAAAAAATTAAAAAATTATGAATTATGCTATTGTAAATATAAAAGGAAATCAGTTTAAACTTATTGAAAATAAGTATGTTTATGTTCCTCATATTTCTGTTAAATCAGGTAATAAAATAATGTTGAACCAAGTTGTTATGTTTTCTAAAAAGGGAATTCCTTTTTTAGGTAATCCCTTTTTAGAAAACATAAGTGTTCAAATAGAAGTATTGCAACATATAATAAAAGGAAAGAAGATCATTATATTTAAAAAAAAGAGAAGAAAAGGATATAAAGTAAAAAATGGATTTAGACCTATCTTTTCAAAAATTAAAGTAATTTCTTTTTTAGAAAAAAAATAGTAATTAAAAATGGCTCATAAAAAAGGTTCAGGAAGTTCTAAGAATGGTAGAGATTCAATAGGAAGAAGATTAGGAGTTAAAATATATGGGAATCAGTATGTAAGTTCCGGAAATATAATAGTTCGTCAACGTGGAACTAAACATCATCCTGGAAAAAATGTAGGAATAGGAAGGGATCACACTTTATATGCTATAAAAAGTGGATATGTTCATTTTAAAAAAATAAAAAAAAATAGATCTGTAGTTTTTGTTATATCAAGTAAAAAAAATACAAGAAAAAAAAATAAGACTGGGTAGTTCAAAAAGGATAGAACAACAGTTTCCTAAACTGTAAGTTGTGGGTTCGAATCCCTCTCCGGTCACAAAAAGTTATGTAAAAAAGTGGTCCCAGCTGGATTTGAACCAGCGACACCCTGATTATGAGTCAGGTGCTCTAACCAACTGAGCTATGGGACCTTATTAAGGATGGAATTTTTGCAATTTTACAACATTATTTTTCCTATTACAAATTTTTTGTAATTTTTTTTATATTATCTGTACTTTCCATAAAGTTGTATGAAATTATGAAAAAAATAAAAATCATTAAAAATGAAAAATTATCTTCAATCTTTTCCATAGAAGTAGCAGAAATTCTGAATAAAGAAATTAGAAATAACAGAAACAAAAATAAAAAAAATTTTTTGGTTACTTTGATTAAAGTATGTATAAATTGTGATATGAATTTAATGAAAGTGTACATTAGTATTTATCCTTTTTTCAATAAGAAAATTTTGAATATTTTACGTTCTAAATCTAAATTGTATAGAAAATTACTTTCTAAAAAACTTAGATATCGTGTGAAAAAAATTCCAAAATTAGATTTCCTTGAATCAAATTTCAATATAAACTTATAAACAATTTTTTTGATAACGGAATTTCATATAGCCGTACGTTATTTTCTTTCGAAAAAGAAAACTAATATTGTAAATATTATTGTTTTTTTATCTATTTTATCTCTTAATATTTCTACATTTTCTTTATCTGTTATTTTATTTATTTTTTCTGGATTAGAGAATTTCAGTAAAAAATTTTATAAAACTAATTATCCAGATATTGTTATTTGTTCGTCTAATAAAGATGATCTATTTCTTGATAATGAAGATCTAAAAAATAAAATAAAATCTATAAAAGGGATCGTAGCATTTTCTAAAAGTATAGAAAAAAAAGTTTTTTTACATTATAATAATCAAGAATATTTTTTGTCTTTAAAAGGAGTAGATAAAGAATACGAAAAAGTTATGGAAAATTTTAAAAAAATAGATTTAACAAAAATTTCATCTCCTGACTATTTAAATGTATATGTAGGATTGTATTCTATGGGATTTTATTTTCCAATGATATTTCAAAAAATGAACATTCCTTATCAAATATTATTTTTCTCTTATAAGAAAGATCATAACACTTTTGTTCCATATTTTATGAAAAAAAAATTTTTGATAAAAGGTTTTTTTCAATTCAATCAAAAAATAGATGCAGGATATTTATTTTGCAATTTATCTGAAATTCAGAATATAATAAAAAAAAATGTAATTCAAAAAATAGAAATTAAAATCCAAAAAAAAGCTAATATAAAAAGAATAAAAAATATTTTGATAAAAAAATTTGGACACAAATTTAATATAAAAACACGAGTAGAACAAGAAAAGAATTTTTACAAAGTTTTGAATACAGAAAAAATATTTGTTTATTTTTTGTTTAGTTTAATAACATTTATTACTGTATTCAACTTGTTTGGATCTATTTGCATCTTACAATTAGATAAAAAAAGAGAAATTTTTACATTGTGGAGTATTGGCTTTTCTATACGTAGAATACAAATTATCTTTTTACAAATAGGTTTTTTAATTACTATTTTAGGATATATTAGTGGATTGCTTTTGTCGTACATAATATATTTTATACAAGAAAAATATCAACTTATTAAAGTAATAGGAAACATACCTTTACCTGTAAAAATTACTATGACAGATTTTTGTATAGTTACAAGCATTATTTTAATAATAGGAATAATTATATCTGTTTTTTCTTCAAAAAGGATAAATGGTATGATTACATATTATAAATAATATTTTCTTAAAGGTTCCGATGCTTCTACATTAAAAAATGTTTCTTTAGCTTCTTTTTCAAATTCTTTAATGTTAGGAAATCTATTTGAATAATGTCCTAATAACAATTTTTTAACTTTAGCTTTTTTAGCGATGTAGGCCGCTTGATTTGCTGTAGAATGTCCTGTATTGATAGCTCTTGTTTCTTCTATTTTTAGAAAAGTAGATTCGTGATATAATAAGTCTACATATTTTATATGTTCAACTATAGGAAGATAAAAAGAAGTGTCTGAACAAAATGCGTAAGATAATCTTTTTGGAGGATCTAATGTTAATTTTTCATTTTGTATTATTTTTCCATCATTGGTTTGGAAATCTTGTCCCAATTTTAAATTTTTATAATCTATAATTTTTATATCAGAAATTTTTCTGATTTCTTCCATATTTAATTTTCTAGTGCTATATTTTTCTTTAAATAGAAATCCGTTAGTATAGATTCTATGTTTTAACGGTATAGAAAAGATTTCTATTTTTTCATTTTCCATGATTTTTTCCAATTTTTTAGATGATAATTCTACATAATCTATGAAGTATTTTAGTCTAGTATAAGTCCATTTAAAATGGATATCTATAATCTCTTTTAATCCTTTTGGAGCATAAAGAATAACAGGTTTTTCTCTTCCTAAGAGATGAAATGTAGATAATAATCCGATCAATCCAAAAAAGTGATCTCCGTGCAAATGAGATATAAATATATGTACTATTCTATTAAATTTTATTTTTGCTTTTCTTAATTGAACTTGCGTTCCTTCTCCACAATCAATAAGGAAGGAAAATCCTTTCATTTCCAATAATTGAGCCGTAGGATGAAATTGTTTTGTAGGAATAGAAGAATGACAACCCAAAATGGTTAATGAAGGCTTTCTCATTATTAATAATTTCTATAGTATTATAGTATTCGGAAAATTATTTAATTTTTCTGATTAATATTTAGTTATATTTTTAACTAGTATGTATAAGTATGTATATTTATGATATATAATGATAAATATAATATCATATCTTAAAAACTTGTTTAACAATAACTTTTTCAAAGTTTTTTCGGATAATTGTTTCTTTTAAAGAAACAATAAGTTTTTTTCATTTGATAAGAATTTTTTGTATTGATTGTATTTATTATTATTGATTAAGATAAATTTTCTTTATACTTTATACTTTTCTTTTTCTTTTTTTCTTCTTTTTAATAAAAAAATAGAACCTGTTATTACTATAGTAAAAGAAATTACTAAAATTAATAATAAATTGAAGTCTATTTTTCGTGAAAAAATTTCTTCATTTTTTATGAAAAAAAACATTCCAAATATCGCAAAAGTATTATTGAATATATGCAAAATGATACAATCTATGATAGAAGATGTTACAAAATAAATAAATCCTATAAAACTTCCAATAAAAAGTCCTCCTACGAATTGCCATGGATTCATATGAGTTACTCCAAACAAAAATGACGAAAATAAAATGGCTTTTATTGGATGTATTTTATTTTTTAACATTCCATTTAAAATAATTCCTCTAAAAAGCACCTCTTCACATATAGGAGCTAATAATACTGTTGTTGAAAAAAAGGGAATTGGATTTTTCGCTTCTTCTTTCATAAAAGCTTCAATTTCTTTATACATATTTCCTAATACAGAACCGTCTCTTGGAACCAATGAAGATATATATTCATTGATTATAATGATACAAAACATCATGCAAAAAATAATCATATAAATATACCATGGTGATAATTTCATAGACAAATCTATATGCCTATTTTTTTTTTGAGCTTGATGAGAAATGAAAATAAATAAAAATAAAAATGGTAATGTATATGATATTGCAAATATCATATTATCAGGAAGATTGATAGAAATCAACAGTTTTCTAAAGATTGCATTGAAAAAATTTAAAGCGGTAAATGCAACTATCAAAAAAGTAGCCTCTATGTAATTGATTTTAAAATAATTATTCATAACACCAAAAAATTCATCTTGTACATTTTACTTAAATATGATGAAATTTGATCTCAACTTATTTGAGACTTGAAAATAGCAATTTATTTCAACAATTTATAAAATCGCTAATATTTAGCATTATTATTTATTGTATTTTGTTTTGTAGTTTATTGTTTTTCTTTTATTATTTTTCATTTTCATTGATTCTTTGATTTTTATGCTAAAAAATTGAAAATCATAAAAATTGAAAACACTAAATATAGTAATAAAAAATTATTATGTCATTATTTGATATTAAATCTATGTTTCATGATTATGAATCTTTTCAAGATCATAGTATTCATCGTACTAAAATATTTAGATATTATAACTTATTGAAAATCATGAAAAAATATAATAATAAATTCTCTATTACTCCGATAGGATTTTCTATAGAAAAAAGAAAAATTTTCAGAATGAAATGGGGAACCGGAAAAATAAAAGTATTTATTTGGTCTCAAATGCACGGGGATGAAACTACAGGAACAAAATCTATGTTTGATATAATTCATTTTTTATCGGAAGAGAGTAATAGCGATTTAGTTAAATTTTTAAAAGAAAACTTAACTATTTTGTATATTCCAATGTTAAATCCTGATGGATCTGAAAAATTTCAAAGAAGAAATGCTATAAATATTGATTTAAACAGAGATGCAATTAGTTTACAATCTCCAGAAATAAAAGTTCTTTTTCAGGAAATTTATAAACATAAACCTCATATCCTATTCAATTTGCATGATCAAAGAAGTATTTATAACGTTGGTGATACATATTTTAATCCCGCTATTTTATCTTTTTTATCTCCTTCCGTTTCTGTAGAAAAAGATATTTCTTTTTTTTCAAGAAAAAAATCCATGGGAATTATAAATTTTATAACAAAAGAAATTCAAAAAATACTTCCTAGTATTGGATCAATAGGAAGATTTTCTGATACATTTTATCCAACAGCTACTGGAGATAATCTGCAAAAATTAGGGTACCCTTGTGTTTTATTTGAAGCAGGAAACTATCCTAAAGACTATCAAAAAAAAATCATTAGAAAATATAATACTTTGTCTATTCTTGCAGGATTTTATTTTATTTCTTCTCAAAAAGAGAATCTGGAAAAAGATTATAATTTTTATTTTTCTATTCCAGAAAACAAAAATATTTTGTTAGACAAAATATATCGAAAAGTTCAAATACAGAAATTTAATAATAAGTTTATCCTAGATATAGGATTAATGAATTTTGAAAAATTTAATTTTGAAAAAAAAAATATTTCCATTTTTTCTAAAATAGTTGATATAGGAGATTTATCTAATTTTTTTGCTTATGAAGAATTTATTTTACCTGAAAAAATTTTTCATGGAAAAAATCATCCAGAAATTGGAGACGGAGATATTGAACATAATAATATTATTTTTTAAAATTGGAAACTGCTAATTTTTTCCTTCCTTTTTTTCTCCTTCTAGATATAATCATACGACCTGATTTCGTATTCATGCGTCTCATAAATCCATGAACATGAACTTTTTTTCTATTAGAAGGCTGATAAGTTCTCTTCATATATTATTAAATTTAGAAAAATTTTTAATTCTATTCTTCTTCATTTAAAGAAAAAGAATAGAATTAAAAGACCAATAATAAAACCTGTAAAAAAAAAAATAAGACGTCTTGAAAAATTCATACATGCTATACTATAGATAATCAACAATTAGTAAATTACATAAAGTTTTTGATTTTTTAATATTCTTAATTGAAGAAAAATTCAAATTCTAAATATAAAAAACGGTTTATAAAAAAAATCTAGTTTGACTTATGATATTATGATATTACAATATGTTTGAAAAACAAAAAACCATTGCAGGAAAAATTTCTTTACAAGGATTTGGGTTATATACAGAAAATAAGATAACTATAACTTTTAAACCTGCTCCAGAACATACAGGATTTATTTTTATTAGAACAGATATCAAAGAAAAACTTTGCATAAGTGCACATTTTTCTTTTTTGTCAAAAAAAAGAATAGGTCAAGGGATTGTTTTGGAAAAAAATGGGGTTAAAATTTATAAAGTTGAACATATTCTTGCAGCTCTTACTGGAATGGATTTAGATAATATTATTATAGAATTAGATAATACAGAAATTCCTATTATGGATGGTTCTTCCAAATTATTTGTAGAAGCAATTGAAAAAATAGGAGTTATAGAACAAAATGCAAAAAAAAAGTACAATTCAATAAAAGAAGTTATTTCTTATGGAAATAAGAAAACAGGGTCAATAATTATAGCTTTTCCTTCTAAAAAATTTGAAATAATGACAATAATAGATTTTGACTCAAAACTTATAGATACACAAAATGCAGTATTAAAAAATATAAGTCAATTTAAAGAAAAAATTTCTGGATCAAAAACTTTTTGCGTCCTTCGTGACAGACAACCTAAAAATAATGTTTCTTCAAAAAATATTGAACATCAAGAATCTAATGAAATAGCTAAACATTTTCTTTTAGATATTATAGGTTTTCTAACTCTAACAGGAGCTCAATTAAAAGGAAAGTTAATTTTTTATAATACAGATAATTATATTATTATGCAATTTTTAAAAAAGCTATTTAAGAAAGTTAAAATATTTAGAAAAAATGATATTGCTAAATTTAATTTATCAAGTCAACCTATCTTAGATATAAAAAAAATTATGAAGATTTTACCTCATAAACCACCATTTCTTATGGTTGATAAGATTATAGATTTGACAGAAAATACTATAACAGGAGTTAAAAATGTAACTATGAATGAATCATTTTTTATCGGACATTTCCCAAATGAACCAATCATGCCTGGAGTATTACAAATAGAAGCCATAGCACAAGTAGGAGGAATCCTTATATTGAGTAAATTTAAAAATCCTGAGTTATATTCTACTTATTTTTTAAAAATAGATAAAGTTAAATTTAAACGTAAAATAGTACCTGGAGATATAATTATTTTTCAAGTTTATTTGTTAGAGTCTATGAAAAGAGGAATAGTCCATATGCAAGGAATAGGTTACGTAAATAATAAACTTGTAGTAGAAGCAGAAGTCATGGCGAAAATAGTTAAAAATCATGATGAATCTTGAAAAAATTAAAAAACAATGAATATTAGAAAAGGTTTATATATACAATTTAATAAAGAAATATATAAAATAATTGATTTTCTTCATGTAAAACCAGGAAAAGGATATGCTTTTATAAGAACTAAATTAAAGAATATGGTTACAGGTAGCATTATAGAAAATAATTTTTCATCGAGAAGTAAACTTCAAGAAGTAAGAATAGAATATAATTTTTATCAGTATTTATACAAAAAAAAAAATTGTATTTATTTCATGGATGAAATAAATTGTAATCAAATACAAATAAAAGAAAAATTAATAAAAAATGTAGATCTTTTGAAAGAAGGAATGAGAGTTTCAATTTTTTTTCACATTAAAAATGAGAAAGAAAAGATTTTTTTATTTTTAAAAATGCCTTCAACGGTTATTTTAAAAGTAAAACATACAGAAATTGTAAAGAAAGGTGATACTATTAATAATACAAATAAAATTGCTGTTTTAGAAACAGGAACTAAATTATTAGTCCCTTCTTTTATAAAGATAGGAGAATTTGTTAAAATTAATACAGAACATAGATCTTATATAGAAAGAATTACAAAGTAAAAGTTTTACATAAAATTAGAGAAAAATTATGAGCATTTTAATAGATAAAAAGATTAAAGTTCTTGTGCAAGGATTAACTGGAAAAGAAGGATTATTTCATACTGAACAAATGATGAATTATGGAACATCCGTTGTAGGTGGTATTACTCCAGGAAAAGGTGGAAAAGTTTATTTAGGAATTCCTGTTTTTGATACTGTTGAAGAAGCTGTACAAAATACAGGTGGAGATGTAAGTGTTATCTTTGTTCCTTCTCCTTTTGCTGCGGATGCTATTTTAGAATCTATTTTTTCTAATATTAAATTAATTGTTTGTATTACTGAGGGTATCCCTGTTTCAGATATGATTAAAGTAAAACATTTTTTAAAAACATTAAGGGGGAAAACTTGTTTAATTGGACCAAATTGTCCTGGAATCATTTCTCCAGAAGAATCTAAGGTAGGAATTATGCCAAATTCTATTTTTAGAAAAAAAGGTAAAATAGGAATAATTTCTAGATCAGGAACTCTTACGTATGAAGCTGCAGATCAAATAGTTAAACATGGATATGGAATATCAACAGCTATTGGAATAGGAGGAGACTCTGTTGTTGGAATAAGTATAAAAGAAATTATAGAATTATTTTTAGAAGATGAAGAAACTGAATGTATTGTGATGATTGGAGAAATAGGAGGAATATTAGAGATTGAAGCTGCGGAATGGATAAAAAAATTGAAGAGAAAAAAACCAATAATAAGTTTTATAGCAGGACAAACTGCTCCTAAAGGAAAAACGATGGGACATGCTGGTGCTATTATAGAAAAAAAAATAGAAACAGCAAAAGTAAAAATGGATATAATGGAAAAAAGTGGAATACGTATAGTTAAATCTCCGGAAAATATAGGAATGGCTGTACATGAAGTTTTTCATTGAATTTTTATTTTTTCCTTAGTATATTTCAGTAATAAATAAAATTAGAAAATGGAAAAGTATTTGATAACTGGATTAGGTAATCCTGGATATTTATATAAAAAAACAAGACATAATCTTGGTTTTTTTATTTTAGATCAAATTTCTAAAAAATATTTTCTTTCTTTCTCAAAGAAAAAATTCGGATTTATTTCTGAATTTTTTCTTGAAAAAAAGTTACTTTTTTTTTTAAAGCCTTCTACTTACGTTAATAACAGTGGTTTATCTGTTAAATATTGGATGATAAAAGAAAAAATTTTATTAAAAAATATTCTTGTTATATCTGATGATATTTATCTTAATTTTGGTGATTTTCGTTTAAAAGGGAAAGGTGGAAGTGGGGGACATAATGGATTAAAAAGTATAGAAAAAGAAATAGGAACGTCAAATTATGCACGTCTTCGTTTTGGTATTAAAAACAATTTGAAAAAAAAAATAGACTGTTATGTATTGGAGAATTGGAAAAATGAAGAAATAAATTGTTTATTTTCTAAATTAGATATAGGAATTAAAATAGTATTTTCATTTATCAAGAATGGATTGCAAAAAACAATGAATTTATTTAATAACAATTCTCAGTTAACCTTGTAGTTTAATAGGATAGAATATAGGATTCCGATTTCTATGGTATGGGTTCGAATCCCTTCAAGGTTATTTGTCAACTAACCAATTTTTTATGATTCATAATATTCGTAATTTCTGTATTATTGCACATATAGATCACGGAAAAAGTACTTTAGCAGATCGTTTGTTAGAGTTTACAAAAACTGTTTCGGACAGAAAACGGAATCAATTATTAGATGATATGGAGTTGGAGAGAGAACGTGGAATAACTATAAAAAGTCATGCTGTTCAAATGGAATATAAATATAATGATCAAGTATACATTCTAAATTTAATAGATACACCTGGTCATGTAGATTTTTCTTACGAGGTATCACGTTCTATTGCAGCATGTGAAGGAGCTTTACTTGTTGTAGATTGTACTAAAAGTGTACAAGCCCAAACTATATCTAATCTTTCTTTAGCTTTAAAAAAAAATCTTGTCATTATTCCAATTTTGAATAAAATTGATTTATCAAATTCAATCTATGAATACGAAAAAGTAATGGAAGAGATTATGGAATTGGTAGAATGTAAAACAGAAGATATTATTCCTGTTAGCGCTAAAAACGGTATAGGAGTTAATAATATCTTAGAAAGAATTGTTACATCTATTCCTTCTCCAACAGGAGATACAAAAGCTCCTTTACAAGCTATTATTTTTGATTCTTTATATAATCCATTTACAGGGATTGAAGCTTTTTTTAGAGTGAAAAATGGTTCTATTCGAAAAGGTCAAAAATTACGGTTTATGTCTACAGGAAAAGTATATTATGCTTGTGAAATAGGAACACTAAAATTAAGACATGTTTCTAAACATAAAATTAATACAGGAGATGTTGGGTATGTTATTTCTGGTATAAAAAATACTTATGAGGTAAAAGTAGGTGATACTATAACGGATGATAATAATCCAGCGGAAAAAGCAATAGAAAAGTTTGAAGAGGTTAAACCAATGGTTTTTGCAAGTATTTATCCAGTTAACTCTGATAAATATGAAGAATTACGTTCTTCTATGGAAAAATTACATTTAAATGACGCATCTCTTTCTTTTAGTAGCGAATCATCTCCTGCTTTAGGATTTGGATTTCATTGTGGTTTTTTAGGATTACTTCATATGGAAGTAATTAAAGATCGTCTAGAACGGGAGTACGGTATTTCTGTTATTTTGACTATCCCTAATGTTTCTTATAAAGTTTATTTGAAAAATGATAAAGTTATTTTAGTGAATAATCCTTCAAATTTTCCGGAAATAGAAAAATTTAAAAAAGTAGAAGAACCTTATGTTTCAGTTTCTATTATTACTAAAAATATTTATATAGGAAATGTAATATCTTTATGTGTTGGGAAACGTGGAATAATGATTGAAAATCAAAATTATTTTACTCCTGAAAAAATAAAAATCCTATTTGAAATGCCTTTATCTGAAATTGTGTTTGATTTTTATGATAAACTGAAAACAGTATCAAAAGGATATGCTTCTTTTGATTATCGTTTCATTGGTTATAGGGATTCAGATTTAAGAAAAATTACTGTGTTAATTAATCATGAAAAAATAGAACCTTTATCTCTTTTAGTTCATAAAACTAAAACTTTTTTTATAGCAAAAAAAATATGTCAAGAACTATCTATTTTAATCCCAAAACATCAATTTAGTATTCCCATTCAAGTTTCAGTATCTGGAAAAATTATAGCAAGAGAAACAATTCAAGCTTTTCGAAAAAATGTAATTGATAAATGTTATGGAGGAGATGTTTCTCGTAAGAAAAAACTTATAGAAAAACAAAAAAAAGGAAAGAAAAAAATGCGAAAAATAGGAAAAGTGGAAATTCCATCATCTGCTTTTATGAATTTTTTGAAAGTTAAAAATTAATTTTACAAAATTAAAAATCAAAAATTATTTAATATGTCTATTAAAATAGGAATAAATGGTATTGGAAGAATAGGAAAACTAGTTTTGTTATCCTCTATAAAGAGAAAAAATATTGAAGTCATATCCGTAAATGATTTAGTTCCTATAGAATATTTAGCTTATATATTAAAAAATGATTCTGTTCATGGTCCTTTTAAAGGAGATCTTAGAATAGAAGACGAAAATTATTTAGTATTAAATGAAAAACGGATAAAAGTAACGAATCAAAGAGATCCTAGTCTTCTTAATTGGGGAGATTTAAATATAGAATATGTTGTTGAATCGACCGGACTTTTTTTAACGAAAAATTTAGCTACTGCACATTTAAAGTCAGGAGCTAAAAAAGTTATTTTATCAGCTCCTCCTAAAGATAATATTCCTATGTTTGTGATGGGGGTTAATCATCAAAAAATAAAATCAAGTCAAAATATCGTTTCAAATGCTTCTTGTACTACAAATTGTTTATCCCCGATTGTAAAAATTTTAAATGACAATTTTGGGATATTGGAAGGATTAATGACAACAATTCATGCTTCTACTGCTACTCAAAAAGTAGTTGACTCTATTTCTACTAAAGATTGGAGAGCAGGAAGATCTTCATTAGTTAATATTATACCTTCGTCTACTGGTGCGGCCAATGCAGTCGGGAAAATTATACCAAGTTTAGATGGTAAATTGACAGGAATGGCTTTTAGGGTTCCTGTTTCAGATGTATCTGTATTAGATTTTACAGTTCGTTTGAAAAACAGTACTAATTATGATCAAATTAAATACTGTATGAAAAAAGCTTCTGAAACTACACTAAAAGGAATATTAGGATATACGGAAGAACCTGTTGTTTCATCGGATTTTACAGGAGATGAAAGAATCTCTATTTTTGATGTTAATTCTAGTATAATGTTGAATTCCAATTTTTTAAAAATTATTTCTTGGTATGATAATGAGATGGGGTACTCTACAAAATTAGTAGATCTTATTATTTATATGTCTTCTATTCGTTGATAAATTGATAAAATGAAACTCAAAAATTCTATTTTCTAGTTTTATGGAATGTATTTTAAAAATAAATACTTTTTTTTACGATTATCGACTTGAAAAATAAAATTTTTTATTCCATTGCTTATCATTAAAAATGGAGCTTGTATTACACTGTTATAAATTGAAATTTGGTCAAAAGTTTTTTGTTTTATCAAAATTTTTGGAGATTTACATTCGATAAGTATATGAGGAGAACCATTCAATTGAACTAAAACATCTATTCTTTTTTTTAGTTCGTTTATTTGTAAAGGATACTCTACCCATATATTTTGGTTTTTGTAATTTTTTACTTTTTTCAACAAAAAAATTATATATTGACGTATTACTTCTTCTTGAGTAAAAGAATAAAATTTTTTTCTAATTACGCAAAATATATAAATTTTGTTTTTTATTTGATTTAAGTGCAAATATTTATTTTTAACAAAATAATCTAAGGAATACATGTAATTTTTGTATTGTTACAAAATAACAATAATATGAATAAAGTAAATCATTCGTAATTTATAAGAAATGTTATGAAACAAAAAATACAAAATTGTGTTATTATCGGATCTGGACCTGCTGGTTATTCTGCTGCTATTTATGCATCAAGAGCAGATCTTCATCCTATTCTTTTTGTAGGACCTAATCCCGGTGGACAGTTGACAACTACAACTAGTATTGATAATTATCTAGGTTTCCCTTTAGGAATTGATGGAATAGATTTTATGAAAAAGTGCCAAAAACAAGCAATACGTTTTAATACTAAGATAATGAATCAATCTGTAAAAAGTGTATGTTTATCCAACAAAAATAGAGGAATACATCATATTTTTTTTGAAAAGGAGTGTATTAAGAGCAGAGGTGTTATTGTTGCTACGGGATCTAGTCCTAGATTGTTAGGAATAGAAAAAGAAAAAAAGTTTACTGGATTGGGAGTTTCTTTTTGTGCTACTTGTGATGGATTTTTTCACAAAGGAAAAGATATAGCAGTGATAGGAGGTGGAGATACTGCTTTAGAAGAAGTTAATTATCTATCGAAAATTTGTAGAAAAGTATATTTGATAGTTAGAAAGAATTATTTGAAAGCATCCAAAATATTACAATCTAATGTTTTGAAAAAAAAAAACGTAGAAATATTTTTCTGTACGAAAATTATAAAAATTATTGGAAATGATTTTTTGGAAGGAATTCAGATATTTAATCATGAAAAAAAAAATAGTAGTACTCTTTTAATTAGCGGATTATTCATTGCCATTGGTCATATTCCTAACACAGAAATTTTTAAAGATCAATTAGATTTGGATAATAAAGGATATATAATAGTAAAAAAAGGAAGTACAATGACCAATAAACCAGGAGTATTTTCTGCTGGAGATGTACAGGATTCGAATTATAGGCAAGCTATAACTTCTGCTGGTACTGGATGCATGGCAGCATTAGATTTGGAAAGGTACTTATCTTTATCATCATGAAAAAATGTAATGGTAAATTTTTTGATTTTTTAGTTTCTCATGCAAAAAGTTATGGTTTTATTTTTCCTTCTAGTGAAATTTATGGAGGATTAAATGCTGTTTATGACTATGGTCCATATGGAATAGAATTAAAAAATAACATTAAGGAATTTTGGTGGAAGTCAATGACTTTTCTTCATGAAAATATAGTAGGAATTGATACATCAATATTGATGTCTTCTGATGTTTGGAATGCTTCTGGACATGTTAGAAAATTTAATGAGTTATTAATTGATAATAAAGATTCCAAAAAAAGATATCGTCCTGATATGTTAATTAAAGAACATGTAGAAAAAAAATTCTCAAATAATACTAAAAAAAAAGAAGATATATTATTTCGTTTATCTGAATATTTAGAAAAAAAAGACTTTTTGAAATTGAGAACTTTGTTTGACGAATTAAACATTTGTGATCCTGTTTCTAAAACAAGAAATTGGACAAATTTTCATCATTTTAATATGATGTTTAAAATAAAAGATGAATCTATCAAAGATTTATTTCTTCGTCCAGAAACAGCTCAAGGGATATTTTGTAATTTTCATAATGTAAAAAACTCTAATAGGATGAAAATTCCATTTGGAATAGCTCAAATAGGAAAATCATTTAGAAATGAAATTTTCGCAAGAAAATTTATATTTAGAACGCGAGAGTTTGAGCAAATGGAAATGCAATTTTTTCTTCATCCTGAAGAAGAAAAAAAATGGTATGAATATTGGAAAAATATTCGTTTTAAATGGCATTTAAATTTGGGAGATCAAAAAAATTATAGATTACGTAATCATAATCATTTAGCACACTATGCTAGTGCAGGTGTCGATATTGAATATCATTTTCCTTTCGGTTTTAGAGAAATAGAAGGAATTCATTCTAGAAGAGATTTTGATATGAAAAAACATGAATTTTTTTCAAAAAAAAAATTAAGAGTTTCTGAATCAAAATTTCAAAAAAATTACATTCCTTATGTAATAGAAACATCTTTAGGATTAGATCGTATTTTTTTAGCTATATTTTCCTCTTCTCTCAAAAAAGAGAAATTAAAAGATGGAAAAATACGTATAGTACTAAAGCTTCCTTCTTATTTATCTCCCATTAAATCTGCTATTTTTCCACTAGTTAGAAAGGATGGATTACCAGAAATTGCAAGAAAAATATTCGATAATTTTAAAATTAATCATAAACTAATTTATGATCAAAAAGAATCTATTGGAAAATTATATAGAAGACAAGATGCAATAGGAACACCTATATGTTTTACTGTTGACTATGAAACAATAGAAACAAATACAGTTACTGTGAGGTATAGAGACAGTATGAAACAAAAAAGAGTTCCTATAAAAGATATATCTAAAATAATTAAGGAAGAGACTGGATTAGAACAAATTTTAAAAAAATTATCTTCTTTTATATAATTCTATTATATAATTCTATTTTTTATCTCTTATTTCAGCTTTTAATTCTTTTTTTAAGAAAAATTCAATTTTTTTCATAGAATTATTGATAGTTTTTTCAGTTAATGTTTTTTTTTGACTTTCGAAAAAGAAACTAATAGTGTAAGATTTTTTCGAATGTGGCAAATTCTTTCCTTCATAAAAATCAAATATTTGAATTTTTTTAATCACATGATTTTCTTTTTTCTTTATTAACTGATTCATTTTTTCAAAATGAATATTTTTGTCAACTAAAAAAGATAAATCTCTTCTTGAAGTGGGATATTTAGAAAATGGAACATAAGTTATTCTTTTTTTTTGAAGAATAGAAATCAAATATTCCCAATCTATTTCTGCATAAAATATTTCATTTTTTCTAAAAATATTACTTCTTAATTTTCCTAGTTCGACTAGATTTTTTTTATTATATAATATAGAAACGCTGTTTTCTAATAAAGGATGTTTGGAAAATATTTGAGTATAATTATATATTCCGCTTTTTTGAAAAATTTGTTCAATAATTCCTTTCAAATAGAAAAAAGGTTTATATCCTTCACATTTTTTTTCTTCTTTCTGTAAAAAAGCAATTCCTAGATATGTTTTTTCTAGAAATTTATTGTTCTTTTTATAATATATTTTTCCTATTTCAAATAATTTTATATTCGAATTGTAATAATTTATTTTGTTACAATTATATCTCATACAATTTATCATACCAAATAATAAACTGGTACGTAAAGTTTTATAATTTTGATTAATTGGATTAATAATTTTAATTTCCTCTCTCTTGAAAAAGGAATTGAGTAAATCAGAATTTTTGTACTCATCTATCATAGGAGAAGAAATAATTTCTTGAAATCCATAACAAACTAATTGTTCAAAAAGTATTTTTTGTATTTTATGTTCTGTTTTATAAAAACAGTTAGGTATGGGAGATATTTTTATGTTATCAGATATTTTAATTTTATGAATTCCATCGATACGCAATATTTCTTCGATCAAATCTATTTCTCTTTTCACATCTATTCTATAAAGAGGAATCTCTACAAAAAGAGATTTTTCATTTTCCGAGTGGATTACGATTTCTAGCAATGAAAAAATTTTTTTAATTTTTTTTTTAGATATTTTTTTTCCTAGAATATTTCCAACTTTATTATATCTAATTTTAATTGTTGATGGATATATAGGGCTAGTATAAATATCATAGATTTGGTGATCTATTTTTCTTTTTGTTATTATCTCTTTTATAAGAAAATAAGCTCTCTTTAAAGCGTATACAGTTTGATTAGGATCTGTTCCTCTTTCAAAAAGAAATTGTGATTCTGTTTGGATTAAGTGTTTTTTTCTAATTAATCGGATAAAAACAGGATTAAAATAAGCGCTACCTAAAAAAATATTTTCAGTATTTTCATGTATATCAGATTGAACACTATTAATTATTCCGGATATAGATAATGGTTTTTTAGCATCAAAAATAACTAAATCTTCTTCATCAAGTTTTCGTGTTAAGCCATCTGAAGATTGAAAATCTATATTTTCTTTAGCATTTTTTATTATAATTTTTCTTTCTTCTATTTTATCCATATCAAAAACATGTATTGGTTGTCCTAATTCATACATCACAAAATTTATAACATCTATTATATTGTTTATCGGTTGAATTCCTACAGATTTCAGTCTGTAAACTAACCAACGAGGAGAAGGTTCTATTCTTATTTTATAAATAGACATTCCAGAATATCTAATACATTTTATATTTTCTCGTATAAATATTTGTATATGATTATCTATATTTTCATTTTTATGAACTATAACTGGTGGTTTGAATAAATTTACTGTATATCCACGAAATTTTAATACAGTATATAACTCACGTGCTATTCCATAATGGCTCATAGCATCTGCACGATTAGGTGTTATTTCAACATCTAAAATATAATCTTCTTCCTCATATAGTATTTTTTTGATATTTTTTACAGGCAATCCACTGTAAGTAAGAATACTTGATATTTGTTCTGCATTGATATTATCAATAGATATATATTTTTTCAGCCAATTATATGATATTTTCATATTGTAGACATTATCAATATAAAAATGGATTCTTCTTTCTTATCATATTTGTCGGAACAAGGTCTCAAAATACCTATTTTTTTTGAATGGTGTAGCTCAAAAAGAATAAAATTTTCATTTAAACAAGATAAAATTTCAATTAAAAACTTAGAATTAAACCCCATCTTGATCTTTTCTAGTTTTGATAAACCATCAAAAATAGGTTTGCATTTGATATTTGATTCAAAGTTATTAATATTTTCCTGTTCAAATTCACATATTTTCAAATTATTACGATTTAAATGTAAATAAATGAAATTATTTCTATTTTTTTTGGAAAAAATAGAAATTCTCCTAATAGTATTTAACAACAAAAGCCTATTTATAATAAGTAAAACGTCCCAATTTCTATTGGGAATAACAGAATTATAATCTGGATATTTTTCATTAATTAATTTGCATGAAAAAATATGATTTTCAAAGTGAAATACTATATTGATATTATTTTTATATTCAATGACAATATTACTATTATTTTCATTTTTTAAAATTTCTCGAATTATGTTAAGGGATTTTTTTGGTACGGTAAATTCAATGTTTCTATCAAATTTTAGATTTTTGATAGTATATTTAACCATACGAAAAGTATCCGTAGATACAAAATTAGCTTCATAAGGAGAAAATTGAAAAAGAACTCCATTTAATATTGGTTTAAACTCTTTATTCCCAACTGCAAATAACGTTTTATTTAATATTTTTAAAAGAACATTTGAATATAAAGTAATTTTTATACTGGAAGTGGATTTGACCAAGATAGATCTTTTTTTTCGAAGAAAATCAATAGAATGTTTATGAATGGA
The DNA here is from genome assembly GCF_014252295.1 of Blattabacterium cuenoti. Classification (NCBI taxonomy): domain Bacteria; kingdom Pseudomonadati; phylum Bacteroidota; class Flavobacteriia; order Flavobacteriales; family Blattabacteriaceae; genus Blattabacterium; species Blattabacterium cuenoti. The sequence goes on along the minus strand of NZ_CP059215.1, from coordinate 596,573 downwards.
TGATATTGGAACTTCGCAAGTTCCTTGTTTAGAACAAATACTAAGTGAATTTTTTTTTTTTTTAAAGAGAAGCATTTCATCATGAAATGTAGATAAAACATTTATTATAAGATTTGTGGATATAACCGCTTCTTCTTTTGTATTTTTTTTTACATTTATTTTTATAAATGTGTTTACTACATTTTCGTAATCATACAATACTTTGATTTCTAGTTTATTTTTTATAATTCTAAAAATAAAAAATTCTGCATTTGAGTTATTGTGATTTATAATCCGATATAAAGTATGTAATTTTTGTAATAGAGAGTAACTAGAAACAAAGAAATACATATTTTTTTATTTTAAATAGCGTGAGGGGGAATTGAACCCCCGACCTCTGGGTTATGAATCCAACGCTCTAACCAACTGAGCTATCACGCATCATATTTAAACAGGAATAAAGATAGTATATTTTTGTATTTTCATTTTATTATCAATAAATAAAAATTATGGTTTTTGATTTAAGTCATTATAGAAAAAATTATCATAAAAATTCTTTATTAGAATATGAAGTACCAAAAGAACCTTTTCAATTATTTCACGATTGGTTTCAACAAGAAAAACTTGTTCAAAAAAAAAATAATAATGAAATTAACGCCATGTCTATTTCTACTATAGGAATGGACGGATCTCCAGAAACAAGAGTTGTCTTACTTAAAGAGTATTCTAAAGAAGGATTCATTTTCTATACAAATTATTATAGTTTTAAAGGAATATCTATTCAAAATAGACCAAAAGTTTGTGTTTCTTTTTATTGGAAAGAAACAGAAAGACAAATTATTATTAAAGGAATAACATATAAAATAAAAAAAGAAAAATCGGACGAATATTTTCATAAAAGACCTAAAGAAAATAAAATAGGATGTTGGGCTTCTAATCAAAGTACCAAAATTCCATCTAAAGAATTTTTATTAAAACAGTATGAAAAATGGGATTTGTTTTTCAAAAAAAATAAAAAAACAATAAAACGTCCTTTTTATTGGGGTGGTTATATTATAAAACCTTACAAAATAGAATTTTGGCAAGGACAGCCAAATAGACTTCATGATAGACTTGTTTATAATTTAGATAGAGAAAAAAAGTGGATTTTATATAGATTATCACCATAAAAATAGATAAATAAGATAAAGTTTGTACTCCACCACAAACTTTATCTTTTAAATTTACAATTTTGTTAATTCCGCACCTATTTTGAATTTAGCAACTTTTTTCCCTGGAATATGTATTTTTTTACCTGTTCTAGGATTAACTCCATTTCTAGGATTTCTTTCCACAACAGAAAAGGTTCCAAATCCTACTAAGGTAACCTTGTCTCCTTTTTTTAAAGATTCAATTATTGTTTCAATAAATGCATCTGTTACATTTTTAGCTTTTATTTTTGTTATTCCAGTTTTTTCAGCTATTGAATTAACCAATTCTGTTTTGTTCATGAATTTATATATATTTAATCAACTATAAAACAATCTTATAATTAACAATAGCAAATATAAAATATTTATATTTATAAGGGATCAACAGACTAAACTATAAGAAAAAATATTGTCTTATTGAACAAAAATATTTTCCCTCATTTTTATTCCATTAATTAGATTTCTTATATTCATTCTGTTTTTTCCTTCTATTTGTCCTTCGATAATCGATATAAATCCTTCTTTAACGGATATTTGCATTTGACATGATGATGTTATAAATATCAATCCAATAGGAAAAGAATGTTTTTTTTTCATTTTTTTAACTAGAAAAATTTTAAATCTAACGAATTTTTTTTGATTAAAAAATAATAGGGTCCATGCAGTAGGAAAAGGACTTAACCCTCTTATTTTATTGTAAATAGATTCAATAGAAGGATCATTCCATTGAATTCTACAATCTTTATTGAATATTTTTGGTGCATATTTTAAAATATTAACATCTTTTTTTTGATTAATAGGTTTTACTTTGTTTTTTATGATAACTTCCAAAGTTTCTCTAATCATAGATCCACTCATTTTTTTTAGTTTATTTTCTAATTCTCCTGCGGTTTCCTTTTTTCCTATTTTTATCTCTTTTTGGAGAATAATTTTTCCGTGATCTATTTTCTCTTCAATGAAAAAAGTTGTTAGTCCAGTTTTATTTTCTCCATTAATAATAACCCAATTAATAGGAGAAGCTCCTCTATATTGTGGAAGAAGAGATGGATGTAAATTTAAAGATCCCATTTTAGGAAAATTCCATACTTTTTTAGGCAATATTTTAAAAGAAACAACAATTTGTATATCTGCATTCCATATTTTTAAATTTTTTAAAAATAAATCATCAAGAAGATTCATTGGTTGTAAAAAAGGAATATTGTTATCTAATGCATATTTTTTCACAGGAGAAAAATATTTTTTTTTTCTTCTAGAAAATGGGTTATCAGGATTGGTAATTATTCCTACAATATTATATTGTTTTATATACAGTTCTTTTAAGGAAAAAAGTGAAAAATGTGTTGATCCTATAAATACAATTTTTGGAAACTTTTTCATATAATTTATTTGTAATTTAAATTCACTAATTTTATCTTGTGATTTATGAAAAAGTTCATTGATTTTTGAAAATCAAATATATAAAAATATCATTTTTTTTGATTTTTAAGTAAATATAGAAAACATCAATATATGTATTGGACTTTAGAATTAGCTTCTCATTTAGAAGATGCACCTTGGCCTGCAACAAAGGAAGAATTGATTGATTTCGCTGTACGTACTGGAGCTCCTTTAGAAGTTGTTGAAAACTTACAACAATTGGAAAATGGAGAAGGGGAAGTATTTGACTCTATAGAAGATATATGGGCTGATTATCCACGTGATGATGAAGATTTTTATTGGAACAGAGATGAATATGAACTTTAAGTTTTTTATTTTTGATATATATTTTTAATGAGTTTTATCAGAAAAATTTTAAATAAATTATTAGTTAATAAAAATGAAAGAGACCTCAAAGAGATTAGAACATTTTTGGTTTTAATCAAAGAAGAGGAGAGTAATATGTCTGTATTATCTGATGATGAATTGAGAAATAAAACTCATTTTTTTAAAAAAATTATAAAAGATTCTACAAAAAAATTTGATGAAGAAAAGGAAAAATTGCTTCAAGAAATACAAGAAAAATTTTTTTCTATTAGTAGATTACAAACTATTCACCATAGAATAGAAGAAATTAGAGAAAAATGTTATGAAACAGAACAAAAAGAATTGATGAAAATTTTACCTCAAGCTTTTGCTTTAATTAAAGAAACAGCAAAACGTTTTAAAGAGAAAAAACAACTTATAGTGGAATCAACTTCTTTTGACAAAGAATTATCGAAAATAAAGTCTTATGTATATTTAAATAATGAAAATCAATCTATTTGGAAAAATAAGTGGAATGCATATGGAAAATCCATAGTTTGGGATATGGTTCATTATGATGTTCAATTAATGGGAGGTGTTGTGCTACATCAAGGAAAGATAGCTGAAATGGCAACAGGTGAAGGAAAAACTTTTGTAGCGACTTTATCTGCTTATCTCAATGCTTTATCAGAAAGAGGAGTTCATATTGTCACTGTTAATAATTATTTATCTAGAAGAGATTCTGGATGGATGTCTCCTTTGATGGAATTTCATGGCTTAAAGGTTGATTGTATCGATAATTATTTACCTTCTGATATACAAAATCGTAAAAAAGCATATCAGGCAGATATTACTTATGGAACCAATAATGAATTCGGGTTTGATTATTTAAGGGATAATATGGCTTGCTCTCAAGAAGAATTGGTTCAAAGAGAATTAAATTATGCTATTATAGATGAAATTGATTCTGTTTTAATAGATGAAGCTCGTACTCCTTTAATTATATCCGGTTCTGTAGATCCTAAAAAAGATAATAAAGAGGAGTTTGAATTATTGAAAGAATATGTAGAAAATCTTGTAAAAAAGCAAAATGTAGTAGTAAATAATTTTTTACAAGAAGCAAAAAATTTGATAAAAAATAACGATAAGAAATTAGGTGGATTTAAGTTATTTCAGGCATATCGAGGATTACCAAAAAAAAGATCCTTAATTAAATTTTTGAGTGAAGATAACATCCGTTTTATTTTGCAAAAAACTGAAAATCAGTATTTACAAGACCATGGAAGAGAAATATATAAAGTAGACAAAGATCTTTACTTTGTAATTGACGAAAAGAATAACACAGTTGAATTAACAGATAAAGGAATTGAATTTTTATCTAAAAATGTAAAAGATGTAGGATTTTTTATATTACCAGATGTAAATGTAGAAATTTCTGATTTAGAAAAATCTAAATTATCTAAGGATAATGAAATAAAAGAAAAGGAAAAAATTTTAAAAAATTTTTCTATTAAATCACAAAGGATACATACTATCAATCAGCTTCTTAAAGCTTTCACTTTATTTGAAAGAGATATAGATTATGTTGTTTTAGGAGGAAAAGTAAAAATAGTAGATGAACAAACTGGTCGTATTATGGAAGGAAGACGTTATTCTGATGGATTACATCAAGCTATAGAGGCGAAGGAAAATGTACAAATAGAATCTTCTAGTCAAACATTTGCTACAATTACTTTACAAAACTATTTTAGAATGTATAGAAAAATATCAGGGATGACTGGAACAGCAGAAACAGAATCAGGAGAATTTTTGCATATCTATAAACTAGATGTAGTAGTAATTCCTACACACAAAAAAGTACAAAGAAAAGATTTACAAGATCTTGTTTTCAAAACAAAACGAGAAAAATATAACGCAATTATAGAAAAAATTATTTATTTATCTGAACATGAAAAACGTCCAGTTCTTGTTGGAACAACATCTGTTGAAGTGTCAGAATTTTTAAGTAGAGCTTTAAAATTTAGAAAAATTTTGCATAATGTTTTGAATGCAAAATTGCATGATAAAGAGGCATATATTATAGCAAAAGCAGGATTCCCTGGATCGGTTACTATTGCAACAAATATGGCAGGTCGTGGAACAGATATTAAATTATCAAAAGAGGTTGTTAAAAATGGAGGATTGTCAGTTCTTGGAACAGAAAGACATGATTCTCGAAGAGTAGATAATCAGTTAAGAGGTAGATCTGGACGTCAAGGAGATCCAGGAAGTTCTCAATTTTATGTTTCATTAGAGGATAATTTAATTCGTTTATTTATTGATTCAGAAAAACTTTCAAGATTAATGGATAGATTTGGTCATAGAGAAGGTGATATAATACAACATTCTTTATTAACAAAATCTATTGAAAAAGCACAAAAAAAAATAGAAGATAATAATTTTAGTACACGAAAACGTTTATTAGATTATGATGATGTAATTAATAGGCAAAGAGAATTTATTTATAAAAAACGTAAAAATGCATTATTTGGTAGAGAATTGAGTTTAGATATTTCTAATATGATTTATGTTTTGTTAGATGTGATGATTTCAGCTAATGAATCTTTAAATAATTTTAAAAATTTAGAATATGAGTTTATTCAAATTTTTAATTGGAAATTTCCATTTCAGGAAATAGAATTTCTATCATATAAAAAACGTGATTGTGTGAATAAACTTCATGATATCATTATTAATTTCTATCATAAAAAAAAGGAAGAAATGATTAACAAAGATATAATGCCTATTATATCTAATATTAAAAATATAGAATCTTATCGAATACAAGTTATTTTTACTGATGGATTACAAAATTTAGTTTCTACATCAGATTTGAATGAATTGTACAATACAAAAGGTCGATCTTTGTTATCGACATTTGAAAAAAAGACTATATTATGTTTCATGGATGAAAAATGGAAGGAGCATTTGCGTGAAATGGATAATTTACGATTTTCTGTGCAAAATGCGGTTTTTGAACAAAAAGATCCTTTGATTGTTTATAAACAAAATGCTTTTAATTTATTTCAAGAAAGAATCTATGATATTAACAAGAAAATTGTTTCTTTTTTACTTAAGTCTACCATAATGAAATGTGATATTTTGTGTATTCCAAAAAATAATATAAAAATAGATCTTTTAATGAAAGGAAAAAATGGAAGAAAATTTGGAAGAAATAATAGAATTAACATTCGTCATTTAATTACAGGAGAGACCAAAAACATTAAATTTAAACAGGCGGAATTCTTTTTAGAAAAAGGAGAATGGATTATAGAGAATGATTCTCTTTAAAAAAAAAACGAATATTTTTTATCATAATTTCATTGATTTCTTTTTGCTATATTGCGGTTAGCTTTTTAGCTGTGCAAAAAAATTTTGATCGTGTAAATTATGTACCATATAATACATTTGGAGTAGTTTTAGGAACTTCTAAATATTTACATGGAGGAGGAGTGAATGCTTATTTTCAATATAGAATTGATGCTGCTTGTTCTCTTTTTTATCATAAAAAGATACGATACATTATTGTAAGTGGAGACAATAGAGAAAAAAATTACAATGAACCCAAAATGATGAAAAAAGAATTAATAAGAAAAGGAATTCCTTCTCATTTTATATATGAAGATTTTTATGGGATCAATACTTTACAATCTGTTTTAAGAGTTTATAAAATTTTTAATCAAAAAAGATTTACAATTATATCTCAAAAATTTCATAATGAGAGAGCTATTTTTATTGGAAATTGTTTAGGATTAGATATTATTGGATTTAATGCTAAAAACCTGTCTTTTGACAGTAAAATACAACTTAGAGAAGTATTCGCTAGGATTAAAGTTTTCTGGGATATTTTTTTGATTTTTCAATCATTATGATAAATATTTTTTTAAAATTTTTGCATTCTTATATTGACGAGTATCTATTTCAAGTAGAAAAGGATTATCTGATTTTTTCCAAAAAAAAGATAAACTTTTCTTTAAAGTGTATTGATTAGAAACTTTTTCATAGTTCCAATTATGCATTTCACATATTTTTTTCGCAGAAAAAATATGTTTCGTTTCGAAAAAATTGAAAATTTCTTCAGGAAGTTTAGTTTTTGAAATAAATCTGAAAATGTTTCCACCTCCATTATTAATAAGTATAATTCTAAAATTTTTTGGAGTATAATTATTCCATAAAGCATTACTATCGTAAAAAAAACTTATGTCTCCAATGATTAATGTTACAATTTTTTTACTACTTATTGCAGAACCTATAGCTGTTGAAACACATCCGTCGATTCCTGATGTTCCACGGTTACAATAAGATTGAACAGAAGATTTTTTTTGATAAAAAAGTTCATAATATCTTATGATCATACTATTTCCTAATTGTAAAATTGAATTGTTTGGAATAGATTTGAATACAAAGAAAAGAACTTTTAAATCAGAAAAACTTTTTTCTTTTTTGAAAAAAAAATTGTGTTTTTTTATTCTTGTTTTTCTTAATTTTTCCCATTTGTATCTGTAATCTGAAATCGATAAATTATAATTTTGAAAAATTTGAAAAAATGACTCTAGAGTCATAGACCAATAAGTAGTTAATTTATAATAAGTATCTGGATAATTTTCATAATTTTCTCCTATATGCCAATGATATATTGGAGGATATTTTCTTAAAAAGAATTTTATTTTCTTGGATATAATATTTACTCCAACAGTTAATAGAATATGAGGTTTAAAGTTCAACCATTCTTTAACAGACATATTAAAAACAAGTTGATCTATATTTGAAAAAAATAATTTACTCCGTACATGAGATGTTGTTTCTGTTAAGATAACAATAGACGAATCTAAGCTTAATTTTCTTAATATTTCTTTCATATTTTTTTCTGGATAATTTAATCCTAATAAAATCATTTTTTTTGCATATTTTTTCCATATCAATTGTTCTTTTTTATAAGATTTAGATATTTTAATACAGGAATTTTTTTCTGTTATAGTTCTTATAATTTTAGGATTTACTTTTAATCGATTTGTTGTTTTGTAAAGAGGTTCTGAAAAAGGGATGTTAATATGTATAGGTTTATTTTTTAAAATACATTTATTAATCGATTCATTTATCAATTTTTCATTATACCACAAACCTGATTGAGTTTCCTCTTCTGTTAGTTGAACAGATGTTTCTACATGTTTTTGAAAAATATTTTCTTGATGGATTGATTGTCCGTCAAAAATATCTATAATTTCTTTTGGACGATCTGCAGTTACTAAAATAAGTGGAATATTTTGATAAAAAGCTTCTGTTACTGCAGGATAATAGTTAACAACAGCAGATCCAGAAGTACAGCTAAGAACTACAGGTGTTCTGATTTGTTGTGCTATTCCTAAAGCAAAAAAACCAGCACAACGTTCATCTACGATACTATAAGATTTAAAATATTTATTTTGTGTAAAATGAATAATAATGGGAGCATTTCTAGATCCTGGAGATATAATTATATTAAATATAGATTTCTTTTTTAGTATCTCACCTAAACTTTGCACAACTTTTTTGTTGGAATACATATTAATTAAATTAATCCTCCATTTACATTTAATACAGAACCAGTGATGTAGTCAGATAAATCTGAAGCAAGAAATAAAGTGCAATTAGCAATATTTTGAGGAGTTCCTGCTCTTTTTAATGGAATATTCTTTATCCAATTATTTTTTATCTTAGATGGAAGACGAGAATTCATTTTTGTAGTAATATATCCAGGAGCTATAGCATTACAACGGATATTTTTTTTTCCTAGTTCTCTAGCTATAGATTTAGTAAATCCAATAATTCCAGATTTGGATGCTGCATAATTAGATTGTCCAATATTTCCTGTTAATCCTATAACGGAACTCATATTAATAATACTTCCTTTTTTTTGTCTAATCATAGGAAAGATAACATATTTAGTTAAATTGAATACAGAATAAAGATTAGTTTTTATCACGTAATCCCAATCATCTTTAGAAATTTTAAGCAAAAAATTATCTTTTATAACACCAGCGTTATTTACTAATATATCTATGGTTCCATATTTTTTTACGATTTTTTCAACTAAATTTTTTGATGAATCAAAGTTTGAAAGATCAGTTTGATATGCTTCTACTGAATTTTTTAGTTCTGAAACTAATTTATTTGCCTCCTTTATTGAGGAAAAAAATGTAAAAATAACATTAGCTCCATGTTGCACAAAAGTTCTTACAATAGATTTTCCTATATCTCCTGAACCTCCTGTAACTAAAGCTATTTTTTCATTTAATAATTTCATACAATAGAATGTTTATTTTTTTTGATTTTATTTATTAATTGAAAAATTAAATTTAATTGTTTTTCCATGCTTAAAAACGTGTTATCTATTTCTATATAATCTATGTGTTTTTTCAGAGGAGAAATTGTCCTGGAAGTATCCATAATATCTCTATGAATAATGTTTGTTCTTACTTCTTCATAAGAAATTTGTTCTCCTATTTTTTGTAAATCTCGATATCTCCTATAAGAACGAACCTCTATAGATCCTTTCATAAAAATTTTCAATTCTGATTTAGGGAAAACAGAAGAACCAATGTCTCTTCCATCCATAACAATTCCTTTTTTTTCCCCAAAATTTTTCTGTATAAGAGTTAATTTTTCACGAATTTCAGGAATTTGAGATATGAAACTAACTTTTTTCGTTACATCTAATGATCTAATCTCAGATTGAATATTTTCTCCATTTAAAAATATATCTGTTTGATCAATTTTATTGTTACATATAAATTTAAAATTTATATTCTTTAGAAAAGGTATAAAATTTTGTACATTCCACAAATCACTATTAAAAATTCCTTTTCTAATCGCTAACAAAGTCACTCCTCTATACATAGCTCCTGTATCTATGTACTTATATTTTAACTTCTTAGAGATTTCTTTTGCCAAAGAGCTTTTCCCAGATGAAGAATATCCATCTATAGATATGATAATTTTATCATTCATATTAATAATATTATCTATTTAATTTTAGTTCATATTTATATGATAGTAATTTGTAGTAAAGTTTAACAGCTAAAAAATCTGTAGAGGATTCTTTTTCATTTGGCAAAAGTTCAACTATATCAAATCCTATTATTTTTTTTTTTTCAAAAACTTTTTTTAAAAATTTTAAAGTTGTATACCAATCTAATCCTCCTGGTTCTGGAGTGCCAGTCGAAGGAGCAATACTTGGATCAAAAACATCTATATCTATGCTAATGAATACATTTTTTGAAAGTTTTTGAATGGCTTTTTTCATCCAGAAATCGTTTTGATAAATTTCATGCATGTAAAAAACATTTCCTTTTTGAAGAAATTTATTTTCAAGTGAATCCATGCTTCGTATCCCTATTTGTATTAGTGGATATTTTTTGGAAGCTTCATGCATAGAACAAGCATGATTGTATGGGTTTCCTTTATATACAGGACGTAAATCTACATGTGCGTCCATATGAAGAATACTTAAATTTTGATATTTTTCTCCAAAGGCTCGAATACTTCCTATAGATATAGAATGATCTCCTCCTATGAGAGTAACAAATTTTTCTTTGAGAAGATATTTTTTTGTAGTTCCGTATACTTTTTCAACCATTTTGATAGAGGAAATTGAATCAATTACGGGCATAGGAACAATAAAAATCCCTCTCTTATATACTTCTGAATTAGTTTCAATATCATATAATTCTATGTGTTCTGCTGCAGATAAAAAATATTTAGGTCCCTTTTTAGAACCTTTTTTCCATGTTTGAGTAGAATCATATGGTACAGGAATCAGTACTGTATTAGATTTTTCAAGTGTAGAATATTTTTTAGATATTCCAGCAAAAGTTTTTTTTTTATCAAAAATTTTCAATAACCTAATATTTTTAATATTTCTTCAGGTCTTTGTGAATGACGAAATATTCTATATACAAAATTATTTTTTTCGTCATGGTTTATTAATATATGAATAGGCTGTGGAATCAAACAATGATGAACTCCTCCATATCCACTAATTGTATCTTGATAAGCTCCAGTATTGAAAAATCCGATATAGAGTGGAGTTTTTTCATGAAAAAAAGGAAGATATATGGCATTCATATGTTGTTCCGAATTGTAATAATCATCGCTATCACATGTTAATCCTCCTAAAAATACCCTTTCGTAACAATCATTCCAACGATTAATAGCCATCATAATGAATCTCCTACTAATTGCCCAAGTGTCAGGAAGAGTAGTCATAAAAGAACTATCTATCATATTCCATTTTTCTCTATCATTTTGACGTTTTTGATTAAGTATTTTATATAAAATTCCTCCACTTTCACCTACAGTGTATGCACCAAATTCTGTGTATATATGTGGTTCAGGAATATTTTCTTCTTGACAAAATTTTTTAATTTGATAAACAATTTCATTAGCCATATATTCATAATCATAATTGAAAGACATAGATGTTTTAATTGGGAATCCACCTCCTATATTCAAAATATCTAATTTTTTCGCTATTTTTTTCAATTTAGCATAAATATGTAAACATTTAAAAAGTTCATTCCAATAATAAGCAGTATCTTTTATTCCTGTATTAATAAAAAAATGCAACATTTTTAATTCTACTTTTGGATTATTTTTTATTTTGTTCAAATAAAAAAGAACAATGTCTTGATATCCTATTCCTAACCTAGAAGTATAAAATTCAAATTTTGGTTCCTCTTCAGAGGCTATACGTATTCCTAATTTGAAAGGAAAATTGATAACTAAATTTAGTTTATCTAATTCATCTGAATTATCTAATATTGGTATTGTATTGTAAAAACCATTATTTATTAATTCTGATATATTTTCAATATAATTTTTTGTTTTGAATCCATTACATATTACTTCAATTTTTTTACTAGTTTTTCCTTTCTGATAAAGATTTTTTACAATTTCTATATCATAAGCATATGAAGTTTCAATGCTAACATTATTTTTTAATGCTTCTTCTAATATAAAAGAAAAATGAGAACTTTTTGTACAGTAACAATAAGTATATTTATTATTATATTTATTAGAATGGATCGCTTTTTCAAACCATTTTTTAGCTTTCTTTATGTTTTGAGATATTTTTGGTAAATATGTAAATTTTAGTGGAGTTCCGTATTTTTTTATTAGATCCATTAATGGAATCCCATGGAATTCTAATAGATTATTTTTTATAGAAAACTCCTCAGTAGGAAAATCAAAAGTTTGATCAATTAGATCTTCATAACGAATTTTCATTGTAAAATGTCAATTAAATTTGATTTTCTTTATTTTTTTTTTGATGAATCAAATATTTTTTTAAGAAAGTATCTATTTCACCATCCATTACGGATTGAACTTGTGTAGTTTCATAACCTGTTCTTAAATCTTTTACTAATTTATAAGGATGCATAATATAATTCCGTATTTGAGAACCCCATTCTATCTTTTTTTTTTCGGATTTTATTTTCTCCTTTTTTTCATTTTTTTTAATCATTTCTATATCAAATAATTTAGACTTTAAAAGTTGTAAAGCTTTTTGTCTATTTTGTATTTGAGAACGTGATTCTGTATTTTCTATTGTGATTCCTGTAGGATGATGACGTAATCTAACTCCTGTTTCTACTTTATTGACATTTTGTCCTCCTGCTCCACTAGAACGAAATGTTTCCCATTGAATATCAGATGATTTAATATTTATTTCCATATTTTCATTTACTATAGGATAAACATAAACAGAAGAAAAAGAAGTATGACGTTTAGAATTGCTATCAAATGGAGATATACGTATTAATCTATGGACTCCATTTTCTCCTTTTAGATATCCAAAAGAATAAATTCCATATATTTCTAGAGTAACAGACTTTATTCCAGTTATGTCCCCGGATATAGAATTTATTTTTTTCACGAAAAAATTGTGTTTTTCAGCCCACATAAAATACATTCTCATTAACATAGAAGTCCAATCACAACTTTCAGTTCCTCCAGCTCCGGAAGAAATTTGTAAAATAGCGTTGTAAGAATCTTCTTTTTCTGAGAAAAGATTTTTGAATTCTATATTTAGAAGTAATTTTTTAGTTTTATCCAATTGAGTTTGGAATTCTTGTTCTAAATTTTCTTCTCTAGAAAGAGAGAATATTATTTCTAATTCTTCCAATGCATTTTTCAATTTTGTGAAATCTTTTATGCATGTTTCCATGTCATGTATATGTTTAATAGAATATTTATATTTTTGATAATTATTCCAAAAACTAGGATCCGATATCTTTTGTTTTTCTTTGTTTAAAGAATTCTCTATTTTATCAATTTTTAGAAAATCACGAATTTTATGAATTTTTTCTGAAAGAGATTGAACTTCTTCTTTTTTTATCATAAATACGAAAATAAATATTTTTGAAAAACTATAATGATCATAAATTTTATTTTTTTTATATTACGATTTAAAACTTCAGAAATTTCATTTTCATATGATGAATTATAATAAGTTGACCACAAAATCTCGAGAAGTAATACAGGAAGCGCAACATATTGCACTAAAAAATAATCAACAAATTATTGAAAATGCACATATTTTAAAATCTCTTTTAGAGAAAGAAGTAAATATAATCCCTTTTATTTTGAAAGAATTAAAAGTAAATTATCAATTAATAAAAGAAGGATTGGATCGTATTATTTCTTCTTTTCCAAAAAAATTAAGTGGATCCTTTTCTCAACATTTTGGCAATCATTTTACAAAAATGTTAAATATAGCTGAAAGCTATGCTAAAACATTAAAAGATGAATTTATTTCCGTAGAACATATTTTTTACGGAATTTTTATGAGTTTTGATAAAACATCTCAATTATTAATTGATCAAGGAATTACAGAAAAAAACATTCAAAAAATAATTGAAAATATCAGAAAAAGAAACGGAAATGTAATGTCTCCTACAGTTGAAGATACCTACAATGCTCTGGAAAAATACGCAAAAAACCTTAATAAATGGGCTGAGAAAGGAAAACTTGATCCAGTTATTGGACGGGATGAAGAAATACGTAGAGTTTTACAAATTTTATCTAGAAGAACAAAAAATAATCCAGTTTTAATTGGTGAACCTGGAGTTGGTAAGACAGCTATTGCTGAAGGATTAGCTCATAGAATCATTAGTGGAGATATTCCAGATAATTTAAAAAACAAACAAGTTTATTCTTTAGATATGGCTTCTTTGATTGCAGGAGCAAAATATAAAGGAGAATTTGAAGAACGTCTTAAATCTGTAGTAAAAGAAGTTACATATTCAGATGGTGAAATTATTTTGTTTATTGATGAAATTCATATTTTAGTTGGAGCAGGAGGAGGAGAAGGTTCTATGGATGCAGCAAATATTCTAAAACCAGCATTAGCAAGAGGAGAGCTTAGAGCTATAGGAGCTACAACTTTGAATGAATATCAAAAATATTTTAGAAGAGACAAGGCTTTGGAAAGAAGATTTCAACAAGTGTATGTAGATGAACCATCTATATCTGATTCTATATCTATATTACGTGGAATTAAGGAAAAATATGAAAGTCATCATAAAGTAAGAATTAAAGATGAATCTATTATAGCAGCAGTTGAGTTATCAAAACGTTATATTAATGAACGATTTTTACCTGATAAAGCTATAGACCTTATAGACGAAGCCGCATCGAAATTAAGAATGGAAATTAATTCGAAGCCAGAAGAATTAGATGTATTACACAGAAAAATTATGCATATGGAAATTCAGATAGAAGCTTTGAAAAGAGAAAATGATGAAAAACAATTGATTCCTTTAAAAAAGGAATTATTGAAATTAAATGAAAAAAGAATGCAATTAGAAGATCAATGGCAATGCGAAAAGGATTTAGTTGAAGGAATACAAAAATCTAAGGATAAAATAGAAAACTACAAATTTGAATCTGAACAAGCAGAAAGATCAGGAGATTATGGTAAAGTTGCAGAATTAAGATATGGAAAAATAAAAGAAGAGGAAAAAAAAGTAAAAGAATTTGAAAATGAATTAAAAAAACAGGAATATAATGGAAAAAAAATGATACAAGAAGAAGTATCTAGAGAAGATATAGCTCAAGTCGTATCTAAATGGACCGGAATTCCGGTTACTAAAATGTTGCAAAGTGAGAGAGATAAATTATTATTTTTGGAAAAAGAATTACATAGAAGAGTAATTGGTCAAAATGATGCAATACAAGCTGTAGCAGATGCAATACGACGTTCTAGAGCTGGATTACAAGATGAAAAAAAACCCATAGGGTCTTTTCTTTTTATGGGTAGTACAGGAGTAGGAAAAACAGAATTATCTAAAACTTTAGCAGAATATCTATTTGACGATGAAAATAATATGGTTCGTATAGATATGAGTGAATATCAAGAACGTCATTCTTTAAGTAAACTTATAGGAGCACCTCCTGGATACATAGGATACGATGAAAGTGGTCAACTAACAGAATCTATACGAAGACGTCCTTACAGTGTTATTTTATTAGATGAAATAGAAAAGGCTCATTCAGATATTTTTAATATTTTATTACAAGTTTTAGATGATGGAAGATTAACAGATAATAAAGGAAGGATAGTTAATTTTACAAATACTATTATTATTATGACTTCCAATATAGGATCGGATATTATACAGGATAATTTTGATCAAGAAATATATTCTAATTCTAATAGGATGATAGCTACAAAAAAAACTTTAATAGATTTGTTAAAAAATATTGTAAGACCTGAGTTTATTAATCGTATAGATGAAATTATTTTATTTAAACCTCTTTCTAGAAATGAAATTAGAGATATTGTGAAATTACAAATGAAAAAATTGTGTGATTTATTATTAAAAATAAATAATATTCGTATAGAATCAACGAATGAGGCTATAGAATATTTATCGGAAAAAGGATATGATCCTCATTTTGGAGCTAGGCCTTTAAAAAGAGTCATCCAACATGATATTTTAAATAATCTTTCCAAAGAAATACTTGGAGGAAAAATAGAGAAAAATCATAATATTTTGATAGATTATTTTAAAGAGCAAGGAATTGTATTTCGTCGATCAGAAAAATTAGAAAATGTTAATATTCAATAAATTAAATAATTTGAAACAGTGATCCATAAATCTGGTTTTGTGAATATAATAGGATCTCCTAATGCAGGAAAATCTACTTTAATGAATTCTTTAATAGGAGAAAAGATATCCATAATAACATGGAAACCACAAACTACTCGTCACAGAATATTGGGAATTATTAATGAGCCTGACTTTCAGATTATATTTTCTGACACTCCAGGTATAATCTATCCTGTTTATCCTATGCAAAAAATTATGATGCAGTATGTGGAAAAATCATTATCTGATGCAGATATTATTTTATTAATAACAGAGTTTGGAAAATTAGAGAACTTTTCAATATTTAATAAAATTAAAAAAATGAATATTCCTATTATTATATTGATAAATAAAATAGATAAAATAGGAATAGAATATAAAGATAATATATCATTTCATAATTCAATGAAATACTGGATTAAGTTATTTCCTAATTCAGAAATATTGCCAATATCTGCATTGAAAAAAACAAATCAAGATCTTTTAATGAAGAAAATAATATCTTTATTGTCTGAACATCCTCCTTATTATCCTAAAGAATTTTTAAGTAATCGACCTAAACGTTTTTTTGTAAATGAAATAATTAGAGAAAAAATATTTTTTTTATATGAAAAAGAAATTCCTTATTCCGTAGAAATAGATACAATCCTTTTTAAAAAAGAAAAAACTTTCATCTATATATTTTCTTACATATACGTAGAAAGAAATTCTCAAAAAGGAATTTTAGTTGGTAAAGGGGGAAGTTCTCTTAAGAAGTTAAAATTTTTTTCGATAAAAAGCATAGAGTCTTTTTTAAAAAAGAAGGTTAAACTAAAGATTTATGTAAAAGTTTGTAAAAATTGGCGATACGACTACAAAAAATTGAAATTTTTTGGATACTGAATTCTATTCAATTTTTATAATAAAAAATTCTTTTTTCCCAAATTGCAGTAAAATATATTTATTTCCTATAACGTTATTTTTTTTTAGTAATATATTTTCTTTTACCTGAATTTTATTTAAAAAAATTGAGTTTGCTTGTATAGCACGATTAGCTTCACTTTTAGAATAAAAAAAACCACTTATTTTTAATAGATCTATTAAAAAAATACCTTTCTTAAATTTTTCAAAAGGAAGAATCATATGTGGAATATGATTATATATAGAAAAAAAAGTCTCTTCGTTTAAGAATCGTAAATATTCATATTTTTTATAAAATAAAATATCTGTTATTTTCATGATTTCTTCGGAAATTTTATTTCCATGAATCCATTGAATTATTTCATAAGCTAATTTTTTTTGCAAAAATCTTCTATCTGGATTTTTTCTGTGTTGAATAATTAATTGAATAGTTTTTTTCTTAGAATAAAAGGTATATATTTTTATATATTTTTCAATTTCGGAATCTGAAATGTTTATCAAAAATTGATAAAATTTGTATGGAGAAGTTTTCCTTTTATCTAACCATATGTTTTCTTCTTTTTCACTTTTTCCAAATTTTATTCCATTAGGTTTTGTTATTAAAGGAAAAGTTAATCCATATGCTTTTTCTCCTGTTTTTTTTCTTATTAATTCTATACCTGTTGTGATATTTCCCCATTGATCAGATCCTCCTATTTGCAATAGGCAATTTTTCATTTTTTTTAAATATAAAAAATCATATCCTTGTATAAGTGAATAAGAAAATTCAGTAAAAGAAATTCCGTTTTTTTTATCTTTATTTTTTATTCTTTTTTTTACGTTTTCCTTAGAAATCATATAATTTACAGTAAAATATTTACCAATATCACGAATAAATTCTAAAAAAGAAATATTTTGAATCCAATCGAAGTTATTTAAAAATTCTGTTTTTTCTGAAAAAAACTTTAAAAGTTTTAAAATTTGATTTTTTATAGACTCTGTATTTTTTTTTAATATTTCTTGACTAAGAAAAATTCTACTATTTTCTTTTCCAGAAGGATCTCCTATAAAACCAGTTGCTCCACCAATTAATATTAAAGATTTATGTCCCATTTTTTGAAAATGAATGAGAATAATAATAGGAACTAAACTTCCTAAGTGAAGAGAATCAGATGTTGGATCAAATCCTATATACATCGTGATAGGTTTTTCTATATTTTCTATTCCAGTAACTTTATTTTTTATTAACCCTCTCCATGAGAGTTCATCAATAATGTTTCTTTGCATCTAATATTATGTCTTAATTAATAAGTAAGAATGATCAAATTTTAGGTATGAAAAAAAAAATGATAGTATACAATTTTTTCACTTTCTCTTTTAGTTTAATTCACATTATTTTCAATGCCATTTTTTTCAAGAAAGATTTGATGTTTCTATCAAGAATATATATTTTTTTATTACCCTTAGGTAATTTTTTATTTTTTCTTTGTTTGGTGGTAAACTATAGTATAAAGTGTAAAAAATCGAAAATAAATATATGTATTTATGTATTATCTGGTATAATTAAGTTATTTCTTAGTATTTTTTTTTTGTTTACTTAATAATAGACTATGATAAAATTTCTAATTTTTTTTTATTAAGATATTTTGTTAATTTTATTTTTTCATATTTTATGATTCTCTTTTTTAGAATTTTTTTTCTTTTGAAATAATTACGTTCTTATTTCATTATTTGATGATGAGTTTTTATAAACTTTTCTTTTATAATAATTTCTACAGACTTATTTTTGATTTTAGAATTTAGCCAAGAAATAATATCTAAATATAGAAAAGTTCTTTTTTCATAAGGATGATCATAATATTTAATTAATTTGTCTCTTAATTTTTTAAATTGACCTTTCATCTGATGTGGATATACATTTCCAAGATTTTTAAAAAAATGTATTATTTCTTTTTGCACAAAAAACCAATCATTCATTTGAATAAAAAATCTGTATGCAGATTGAATTTTTTGGTCCATATTTTCATCTAACCCACTTTCATAACAAGCAATTAAATGAAGAAGTCTTGCAAAGCATTGTAAATCTTGTCGGAGATTTTTTTTCTTATTTACCATTATTTTTGATAAATAAAAAATGGCATTTTCATTATCTCCACTTCCAAAATATAAACAAGCAATTTTATAGTAAAGAACCATAATGTAATGATAGTCCATATGATTAGAAATTTTTTGAAAATCTATAAATAATGATGGAATTATTTTTTTTACACCTTCTGAAAAACTTCCTTCCATATAATGCTTGTTAATACGATTAGTGTATGTATACATGAAAATTAATATCTTTGTATTTCCATTAATAAGTATTTCTCCATTTTTAACTTCTTTTTCCAATTTTTTTAATACATCAGTAAATTTTGAATAATGATTCAAATAAAACAGAGTATCTAATAAATAATGATATCCTTTTAAGTAGCTAACAGGAGCTATTTTTTTTTCTTTTTTATTATTTTGAAACAATTCAACCCATTTATAAGATGATCTATAACACATGATAAAATCTTGTCTTATATAATGATACCATACTTGAGCCTGATATAAGAGCAATTTTTCGTAAAAACTAAGTTTATCAATATCAAATTTAGGTAAATTTGTACGAAAATATGTTTCTATAAATACTTTATCTTTTTTATTTCTTACATATCCTACTTTTAAATATAAACCATATAATTCTAGAGAAAGACTGGATAGAGCATTTCTACATTGTATTCTTTCAATTAATTCTTTAGATTCTGTTGATAATTCTCCAGATCTAGAATAAAGACTTCTAGTTATGTGTTGGGATTCTATCATTTTTTCAAACTCAACTAATTCTAAAAGAATAGTATTATATTCATAATATCTAGCAATAATCTTTGCCTTTTTTAAAAATTTTAAGCTTTGTATATATAATCCTTTATTATATAAAATTTTAGAAAAATCTAAATATTCACGTATTTGTATATCATGATTTTCTTCAGTATGTTGCAATTTAAGACTAATCAAAATTTGTTGATACAAATGAGCTTTCATATTAGACAATTGCACTTTTTTTATATCTGTATATTTTAATATCCTTTTTTCATCGTAATAATTTATTTGACTCATTATTTCAAATAGTTTCATAAACTTAGCATACTTGTTTCGTTTGATACGATTGGCATAAAGTTTAAAATTTCTCTTTTCTGATTTTGATAAAGTTTTAATTAGCAAGAGAAGATTATCTAATTTATTATTGTAGTTAGACATTGTAATTATATAATAATATTTATTATGATAAATAGAGAAATATAAAATAATCTATATAATTAGATATTGTAAGTATTAAAATAATTTATTTCTATTTTTTCCGAGAAAAAATAGTTTTGAAATTATTAAAATAATCCAATAGTATGGAAAATAAAAGAATACAAATTTTTGATACAACATTACGGGATGGAGAACAAGTTCCTGGGTGTAAATTAAATACTAAAGAAAAAATAAGAATAGCTAAAAAATTAGAAGATTTAGGCGTAGATGTCATTGAAGCAGGATTTCCTACTTCTAGTCCAGGAGATTATCAATCTGTTCAGAAAATATGCAAATCAGTTTCAAAAACTGTAGTTTGTGCGTTATCTAGAGCAGTAGAAAAAGATATAGAAATAGCAGGGGAAGCATTAAAGTATGCAAAAAAACCGAGAATACATACAGGAATAGGAACTTCCTATTTTCATATAGTTTATAAATTTAAAAGTACCCCGGATAAAATTATAGAAAGATCTATTAATGCAGTAAAATATGCTAAAAAATTCGTAGAAGATGTCGAATTTTATGCAGAAGATGCTGGACGGACAGAAAATGATTTTCTAGCGAAAGTTTGTGAAAATGTAATTAAATATGGAGCTACTGTTATTAATATACCAGATACTACAGGATATTGTCTTCCGGAAGAATATGGAGAAAAAATACGATTTTTAAAAGAAAATGTTAAAGGAATTCATAAAATTACGTTATCTACTCATTGTCATAACGATTTGGGATTAGCAACAGCTAATTCTTTATCTGGAATTATGAATGGAGCACAACAAGTGGAATGCACTATTAATGGAATTGGAGAAAGGGCTGGAAATACTTCTTTAGAAGAAATAGTTATGATTATTAAACAAAATTCTCATTTAAACCTTTTTACTAATATTAATACAAAACTTATTTCTTCTACAAGTCATTTAGTATCTGAATGTACTGGAATGAAAGTACAAGCTAATAAAGCTATTGTGGGGGTAAACGCATTCTCTCATTCATCAGGAATTCATCAAGATGGAGTGATAAAAAGAAGAGAAACTTATGAAAGTATTAATCCAGAAGATGTTGGAATAAATCATTCATCCATTATACTAACGGCTAGAAGTGGAAGAGCAGCTTTATCTTATCGTTATAAAAAACTGGGATTTGTTTTGAGAAAAAGTTCTTTAGATTTGGTTTATTCTATTTTTTTAAAATATGCAGATGAAAAAAAAGAAATTACCGATACAGAATTAAAAAAAATCTTAAAAATAGCTAATTTGAATACAAAGATATTGCATGCTAACAATAGCACGAATACTAACAGAAGAATAAATGTTGTGTAAAGATGTCAAAATCATTATTTGATAAAATTTGGGAATCCCATATAGTTAAAGAACTAGAGAATGAGATGTATGTTATTTATATTGATAGACATTATATACATGAAGTAACAAGTCCTCAAGCTTTCCTAGAATTAAAAAAAAGAAATTTTTCTATTTTCAGACCAAAAAAAATTATAGCAACTGCGGATCATAATGTTCCTACGGAAAATCAACATTTACCTGTTCCAGATCCTTTATCTAGAAAACAAATAAATTTATTATCAGATAATTGTCATAAATTTGGAATAAAACTATACGAATTAGGTCATAAAAATAATGGAATAGTTCATGTAATAGGGCCTGAGTTAGGCTACACTTTACCTGGTATGACAATAGTATGTGGAGATAGTCATACTTCAACTCATGGTGCTTTTGGTTGTATAGCTTTTGGAATTGGAACTAGTCAAGTAACAATGGTTATGGCTAGTCAATGTTTGTTGTTCTCCAAACCAAAACAAATGAGGATTCAATTAAATGGAAATTTAAAAAGAGGAGTGACACCAAAAGATGTTATTTTATATATTATTTCAAAATTAGGTGTATATGCAGGAATTGGATATTTTATAGAATATACAGGTTCTGTTATTAAACAAATGAGCATGGAAGGAAGAATGACGATTTGCAATATGAGTATTGAAATGGGGGCAAAAGGTGGATTAATTTCCCCAGATCAAATTACTTTCGATTATATCAAGAAATGTAAGAATATAAAATTTAACGATTTAAAAAATAAAATAGAATATTGGAAGTCTTTAACAACAGACAAAAATACTTTTTTTGATAAAGAATATATTTTTGATGCTAAAAAAATTGAGCCCATGATAACTTATGGAACAAATCCTGGAATGGCAATAAAAATTTCTGAATCAATTCCAAAATTTGATTTTGATCAAAAATCTTTAAATTATATGGGATTTTCTCCAGGAGAATCTCTAATAGGAAAAAAAATTAATTATGTTTTTATAGGAAGTTGTACTAACTCTAGAATAGAAGACTTGAGATTAGTAGCTACTTTAGTTAAAGGGAAAAATAAAGCGAGACATACGCGTGTAATGGTAGTTCCTGGATCTAATAAAGTAGTCCGAGAAGCTCGGAAAGAAGGATTAGATACGATTTTTCGAAATTGTGGATTTGAATTTCGTCAACCTGGATGTTCTGCTTGTTTGGGAATGAATGAAGATAAAATCCCTTTAGGAGAATATTGTGTTTCTACATCTAATAGAAATTTTGAAGGTAGACAAGGTCCTGGATCTAGGACTTTACTAGCAAGTCCTTTGACTGCTGCTATTATAGCTATTGAAGGAAAAATTGTAGATATAAATAAATATATTCATGAAAAAATTTACAATATTGATTAGCAAAGTAATTTCATTGCCTATAGAAAATGTAGATACAGATCAAATTATTCCAGCTCGTTTTTTAAAAGAAATTAAACGTAAAGGATGTGGAAAAAATCTTTTTATGGACTGGAGATATAAAAAAGACGGATCTTTAAATGAAGATTTTATATTAAATAATCCTAATTTTAGTGGAAAAATTCTTTTATCAGGAAGAAACTTTGGATGTGGTTCTAGTAGAGAACATGCTGCATGGTCTATTTATGATTATGGATTTAAAGTTGTAATATCTAGTTTTTTTGCCGATATCTTTAAAGAAAATGCTTTAAATAATGGATTGCTAACTGTAGAAGTTTCCGAATATTTTTTGGATAAATTATTTGATATAGTTAATAAAAATCCTTTGATGAAAATAAAAGTAGATTTAATAAATCAAAAAGTTATGATAGTAGATACAGGAGAATTTGAAAAATTTTATATACATCCATATAAAAAAAAATGCTTTTTGAATGGATATGACGATATAGATTTTTTAGTTTCTATGAAAAAAGATGTAGAAATTTTTGAAAAAACAAGAAAAAATTTTCTATTTTTTGAATGAATTAAAAGTTATGAAGAAAAATATTGCTGTTATAGAAGGAGATGGAATAGGTCCTGAAATCATGAAACAAACAATAAAAGTTTTAAATTCTATAACTAGAAAATATAATCATGATTTTCATTATCAAAATGTTTTAGCTGGATCTTTAGCTATAGAAAAGGTTGGTGATCCTATGCCAGAAGAAACTATAGATATTTGTTTAAAATCAGATGCTGTTTTATTTGGTTGCGTGGGAGATCCTAAATATGATCACAATTCAATAGGAATGAGACCTGAAGATGGATTATTGAAATTAAGAAAAAAAATGAATTTGTATTGTAATATTCGTCCTATAATAGTTTATTCACAAATTGATAAATCACCTATAAAAAAAGAATTATTAAACGGAGTTAATTTTATAATATATCGTGAATTAACAGGAGGAATTTATTTTGGAGAAAAAGGTCGTTCTAAAAATGGAGAAAAAGCTTATGACTATTGTGTTTATTCAAAAAAAGAAATTGAAAAAATTGGAAGAATGGCTTTTCAATCGGCTCTATTACGAAAAAATAAAGTAACGCTAGTGGATAAAGCAAATGTGTTGGAGACTTCTAGATTATGGAGAGAAGTTATTCAAAAAATAGCATTGGATTATCCAGATGTCAATCTGGACTTTTTATATATAGATAATGCAGCTATGCAAATTATTATGAATCCTAAAATATTTGATATTATATTAACAGATAATATGTTTGGAGATATTCTTTCAGATGAGGCGAGTGTGATTACAAGTTCTCTAGGTTTATTGCCTTCAGCTTCTATAGGAAACAAAAAATCTATGTTTGAGCCTGTACATGGATCTTACCCTCAAGCAAAAGGAAAAAATATAGCAAATCCTTTAGGATGTATTCTTTCAGCATCTATGATGTTAGAACATTTTGAAATGCATGAAGAAAAAAGTATTTTAGAAAAAGCTGTTAAAAAATCTATAGAAGATCAAGTGTGTACATCAGATATTATCGACTCCAAGTTTTCTTCAACAACAGAAGAAGTAGGTAGTTTTATAGAGAAATATATTCAAAATCAATAAATTTTTTCTATAATTGGAATTTTTGGATCTAATATTTCTGAAATTCTTTTAAGAAGAAATGGTAGAAAATTTTTTCTATAATCTTCGTATGTAATATTTTTTTTTTTTTGATGAAAAAAATTTATAGGTATTTGCAATATTTTTCCATTTTTTTCAGGAGATATAATTCCTATTATAGGAGGTGTTTTTTCTTTTCCAAAAAACATAGAAGATTTAAACCATAAATAAACATAAATAAGTAATTGCATAGTATTCGAATAATTTGGATCTTGAAAAATAGTTTCAATATTTTTTAACGAAATATTTATTTCTTTAATTTTTGAAAATCCTATTTTGTAATCTAGAATACGAGTTATTCCGTCATATTCATCTATACGATCTATGATACCATGTAAATTTATTTTTTTTGGTCCAATATTTAAGTTTGTAGAAACTTTGCATTCTATTTCTTTGATGAAAATATTGTGTCCATTTTGAATGCATTTTTCATCCCATGAAATAAAATTTTCTATATAAGTTTTTATTATGTAATAAAATAACATATTTTCTCCCTCAATAATTTTTTCTTTTTCTAAAAGAACTTTTTTTACAATAGAATCAGAAATTCTTTTCATTTTATGAATATAGTTAGGAGTTATAAACTCTTTTTTTATAGGATAATATAAAATCTTTAATATTTTATGAATAACTTTTCCTACTTTTTTCTTATTAAAAGAAATTTTGTCTGGATCATATGGATTATCTATACCAAGTATTTTTTTATAATAAAATAAAAGAGGATTATAATTGTATAAATGAATAGAAGAAGGAGATAATCCATGAGTAATTAGTTCGTTTAAGCGATGAATAATAGATTTTGTTTTTTCAATTATAATTGGAGTTTTTATAAAATTTCTAGGAATAAATGGATTGTTTATTTTTTCTATTGATATTTTATAATTCATTTCTATTTGATGAATAAAACGACTTTTTTCTCCGGAATTAATTTCATCTTGTTGATTTTTATATACTAAATATGTTCTTTTAGAAGATTCAAAAATTCTCATAAAATGAGAAAAATAAATATCATTTTTAAAATCTTTCATTTTTAATATTTGACGAAGATCAGAAGGAATAAAAGAATAATTTTCTTCGTTATTTATAGGAGGGATTATTCCTTCATTAAAAGAAGTTATTATAGCCGTATCGAAATTTTTAAAAAAAAGATCTGTAATACCTGTTATGTATAATCCTTCTCTATTTTTGTGTACAAATCTTATTCTTTCTGTACTAACAAATTGTTCATATATGTTAAATATGTCATGAATTACGAAAAATAAGTTTTTTTTTTTCTAACTATCATTCTTAATTTTTGCATATAAGATTCTAGCTTAAAAAGAAATTCTAATTCTAGAAAATGTTTATTTACATTTTCAGAAAGAAGTTTTTTCAATTTTCTAATAAAACTAATAAAACTTAGAAGTATAATTTTTATGTTATTAATTGGAATTTGAAAAATGATCCATAAGTCATTTTTTAATAAATATTTTTTTATGATATCTTCGGAAATAAAATCAGAATCATTTTCAATTATTAATTCTTTTAACAAAGAATTTTTTTTTAGAAAAAATTTTCTAATATATCCATTAGATAATACTTTTATGATATCTTTTTTACGTAATTTTCTAAATTTATTTTTCCTTAATAAAAATTGAAATATATAATAAAATGTATAATAAATTGGAATATCTTTACAGGAATAATCTATGTTTATCGACAATTTTATTCCTAATTTTTTTATAGGGTGTAACAATGGAATTAATAAACGATTATCTCCAGGTACTATTAGTATTTTGCAAGGTGGTGTCCCTTTTTTAATTAATTTTTTTAATATATTTTCTACAGTTTTAACTTGTTCTAGTTCTTTAGGGACTTCAATTATTTTTAGATTTCTCAACTTTTTTTTATGTTCTTTCGAAATTATGTATCTATTTTGAACTGTAGATGTAAAAATGTTTTTGTCATGCAAATTATAAACTAATCCATGACCACACTTAATAATTTTTTGGACAAAAACTTTCTCACATTTATTTAATACAAAATTTATGACTAATATAATATTGGTATTTGAATTTTCAGATAAAAAAAAGTCCAAACGAGAAAGAGCTATTTTGAAAAGCATTCCTTGATAAGTTATTCCTTTTTTTAAAAATTGAGATTGCAGAATATAGTAATATTCACGAATTTTTTCCCAAAAGAAATTTTCTTTATTTTCTGAAATATTGAAATTCCAACTTTTTATCCTTTCTACAGAAATAATAGAATAAAAAAAATGTTCTACATCAATTATATTAATATCGATATTTTGAAAATCGTTTAGCACTTTAGGTCCCCAATCAAAAAAATTCTTGAAAAAAGAATCATCTTTTTTCAAGAATTGAAAAAAATATAGGAGAATGAAATGATTATCTAAAATTTTCAATCCAGAAATTCTTTCTAAGAATTTTTCCACTGTGAAAAATTCAATTCCTTGGTTAAATTTTAACCTGTGTTTATTTTTTATATATTCTATAATCGAATATTCTTTTGATATAAGTATGTTTTTTTGATTAAAATTCTGTGACAATGATAAGTGTTGAATTATTTGATCAATTTTTTTTTTCACAAGAAAAAAATTTTTTAATGTTTATTTCGTCTTCTCCAATTTGTGTTTTTAACTCTTGAAGTGTACTAAACTTTTTTTCTTCTCGAATCATATCAATTATTAAAACATCTATTCTTTTTCCATAAATGTTTTCAAAAAAATTAAAAATATGCACTTCTATATTAATTTTTTGATTTTTTTGATCAATAGTAGGATTAATTCCTATATTTAACATTCCTCTATAAATTTTATCCAAATAATTAATCTTAACAGCATAGACTCCATTTTTTGGGATTAATTTTTTTGAATCTACCTGTATATTTGCAGTTGGAAAACTGATAGTTTTTCCTATTCCTTTTCCTTTAATAACATTTCCTGATAATGTATAAAAGTATCCTAAAGCTTGATTAGCCCATTTTATTTTTCCTAATAAAAGATATTCACGGATTTTAGTAGAACTAACTATTCTATTCTTTACCTTATAAGGACTAACCCTATCAATTTGGAATCCATAAATACGGGAAAATTTCTTTAATTCTTCATGAGAACCTTTCCTATTTTTTCCAATACGAAAATCGTATCCGGTAATAATTCGTTTCATTCTAAACTTAGAATGTAAAATTTTTTGAAAAAAGTTTTTTGTATTTAATTTAGAGAAATTTTTAGTAAAAGGATGAACAATTAAATTTTTTATTCCTGTTTTTTTCAAATTATATATTCTTTCAGAAAGAGTATTTAAATAGAAAAATTTTCTATCAGGATCCAATATTTCTTTCGGATGTGGATAAAAAGTAAGCAAAACGGAACAATATTTTTTTTCAGATCTAAAAATTAGGTTTTGAATAATTTTCTGATGACCCATATGTACTCCGTCAAAAATTCCAAGAGTTAATATACATGGAGAAAGAGAAGAAAATTCATCAATCAATGAATAAATTTTCAAAATTTTATATTTTTTCTCTTACATTTACAAAGATAAAGATACTTAATTTATCTATTTTTCTAGATGATTTAAAAAGAGATTGCATAATGCATAAAAAGAAATTAAAAGGAATAATTACTCAAATTATAGGTCCTGTAATTGACGTTTCTTTTAAAGAAGGAGATTCCCTCCCTAAAATTTATGATGCGTTGGAAGTTAATTTATCCAAAAAAAGTAAAATAGTCTTAGAAGTGCAACAACATATTGGAGATAAAAATGTTCGTTGCATTTCTATGGAAGTAACGGATGGATTACAAAGAGGTCAAAAAGTGGAATCTTTGGGGGGACCAATTAGTATTCCTATAGGAGAATACATAAATGGAAGAGTTTTTAATGTTTTGGGAAATTGTATAGATGGATTAGGGGATTTAAATAGATCTATAACTAAACCTATTCACAATGAACCTCCAGAATTTAAAGATTTATCAACAGAAACAGAAATATTATATACAGGAATAAAAGTTATAGATTTAATAGAACCTTATCCAAAAGGAGGTAAAATTGGATTATTTGGAGGAGCAGGAGTAGGAAAAACTGTATTAATACAAGAATTAATAAACAATGTAGCAAAAGGACATGGAGGACGATCTGTTTTTGCAGGAGTTGGTGAAAGATCTAGAGAAGGAAACGACTTGTTAAGAGAAATGTTAGAATCTGGAATTATAAAATATGGGGATTCTTTTATGAAATCCATGAAAAAAGGATATTGGGATATTTCTAAAGTTGATAAAGAAGCACTCAAGGAGTCTAAGGCTTCTTTTGTATTTGGTCAAATGAATGAACCGCCAGGAGCTAGAGCTAGAGTAGCTTTATCTGGATTAACATTAGCTGAATATTATAGGGATCAATATGTAGAGGGAAAAGAAGGACAAGATGTCCTATTTTTTATAGATAACATATTTAGATTTACTCAAGCTGGATCAGAAGTTTCAGCATTATTAGGAAGAATCCCTTCATCTGTGGGGTATCAGCCTACTTTATCATCAGAAATGGGATCTATGCAGGAAAGGATCACTTCCACAAAAAGAGGATCCATAACTTCAGTACAAGCTGTTTATGTTCCTGCAGATGATTTAACGGATCCTGCTCCTGCTATTACATTTTCTCATTTAGATGCAACAACTGTTCTTTCCAGAAAAATAGCATCTTTAGGAATTTACCCAGCCGTAGATCCTTTAGATTCTACTTCTCGTATTTTATCTCCAGATATAATAGATAAAAATCATTATAATTGTGCACAGAGAGTTAAAGAAATTTTACAAAAATATAATTCTTTACAAGATATTATAGCTATTCTAGGAATAGAAGAATTGAGTGAAGAGGACCAATTAATAGTTTCTAGAGCTAGACGTGTTCAGCGTTTTTTATCTCAACCATTTCATGTAGCTAAACAGTTTACAGGGATTGAAGGAGAATTCGTTAAAATTGAAGATACTATCAAAGGATTCAATATGATAATAAATGGAGAATTGGATCATATTCCGGAAATAGCTTTTAATTTAAAAGGAACTATTGAAGATGTTATAAATACTGGGAAAAAAATGTGATTGTATTATGAAAATAAAAATTATCAATTGTAATGAAATATTATACCAAGGAAATATAATGTCCGTTATAGCTCCTGGAGTATGTGGATGTTTTCAAATTTTAGAAAACCATGATTATTTTATATCTATATTAAAAAACGGATTTATAAAATTATATTTGAAAACAGAAAAAAGAAAAAAAATAAAAATAGAAGGTGGTATTTTTCAAGTAAAAAAAAATTCAATTGTTGTTTTTTTGTAAAAATTTAGAAGAAATAAATTTTCTATTTTCTTTTCTATTATTAAATATTTTTATGGCGCTAAAAATAGCTTCTTCAAAAGAATTTTCATTAGCAATTCCTTTTCTTGCTATATCATAGGCAACTCCATGATCTGGGGAAGTTCGTATGTGAGAAAGACCTGCTGTAAAATTTACTCCATGATGAAAAGTTAATGTTTTAAAAGGAATTAATCCTTGATCATGATACATAGCTAAAACAGCGTCAAAATTACGGTATTTTTGATTTCCAAAAAAACTATCTGAAGAGTAGGGTCCAAAAACTAGCCATCCTCGTTCTTGAAAAAAATGATCAATAGCAGGTTTTATTTTTATTTTTTCCTCATATCCTATTAATCCATTATCACTTGAATGTGGATTGCATCCTAAAACAGCTATTTTTGGCTTTTCTATAGAGAAATCAATAATAAGAGATCGATGTAAAATTTTTATTGATTCTATTATTTTTTTTACACTCAATTCCAAAGTCACTTGTTTTAAAGGAATATGATTAGTTACTAAAGCTACTTTTAAAGTATCATGAATCATAACCATTAAAGATTCTCCTTCCAAAATATTTTGTAAATATTCAGTATGTCCAAAAAATGAAAATCCTTTAAAATTCATATACTTTTTATTTACTGGAGAAGTCACAAGTACATCTATTTTTCCTTCTTTTAAAGCTTGAACAGCTTTTTTTAAGGAAGCAATAGAATACCTTCCTGAATCTGTATGATTTATTTTTATAGATTCGAATTTAATATCTTCTTTCCATACATTGAATACATTTATTTTATGATCCATTACTTCTTTAAAATTTTTTATTTCTTGAACATTATTCATTTCCATCTCTAAAATTTTTTTATAATAAAAACATAATTTAGTAGAGCCAAATAATATTGGTGTAAAAAAATCTAAAAGTCTTTTTTTACGACATACTTTTAAAAAAACTTCTATGCCTATTCCGTTAATATCACCTGTCGTAAACCCAACTATGATTTTTTTTTCTCTATAACTCATTTAATAAATATTTAATTTTATGAAAATTATTTATATATATGTTTACTGGTATTATAGAATGTACAACAAAAGTATGTAAACTCAATCATGATAAAAAAAATCTTTTTATCACTTTCATTAATCCATTTTTAGATGAAATTAAAATAAATCAAAGTATTTGTCACAATGGAATATGTTTTACCGTTATTAATATTAATATTTATGAAAAAACTTATTCAGTTATAGCTTCTGAAGAAACTTTGTTTCGTACTAATTTAAATTTTTTAAAAATTAAAGATGAAGTGAATCTGGAAAGAGCATTAATGATTTTTGGAAGATTAAATGGGCATCTAGTACAAGGACATGTAGATACAACTGCTCAAATTATTAAAATAGAAAATAGAAATGGAAGTTGGTTATTTTATTTTAAGAATAGAAAAAAATTAGATTACACAATTATAGAAAAAGGATCTATTGCTATCAATGGTATAAGTCTTACTATTATAACCCATACTAAATACATATTTAGTGTTTCTATTATTCCTTATACTTATAACAAAACAAATTTACACCTACTAAAGGTAGGTGATATTGTCAATGTAGAATTCGACATATTTGGAAAATATATCAGTAAATATCTTAAATATTATGATTCCTTTATAAAGAGGACTATTTTAAAATAGGTTCTCCAGATGAGATATTTTTGTCCGTGTATTTTCTATACAAATTAAAATGATTAATAAATTTTTTTGCAAGTATTTTTACTTGATTTTGATAATTTTTTTCATTTTCCCATGAATTTTTTGGATTTAACAAATGAGAAGATATTCCTGGACAATGTTTTGGTATTTGAAAGTTAAATACTGGATATATTTCGTAAGGTACTTTTGATAAGAAACCATCTAGAGCGCTTTTTACAATTTTTCTAGTATCGTTTAATTTAATACGATTTCCTCCTGATGTTAATCCCGTGTTAAGCATCCAAACATTTATTTCAGTGTTATCTAATTTGTTTCTTAACATATTCGTGTATTGGACAGGATGTAAAGGCATAAATGGAGCCCCAAAACAATATGAAAATGTAGTTTCAGGTTTTTTTATATTCAACTCAGTTCCAGCAACTTTTGATGTGTAACCTAATAAAAAATAATAGGAAGATTGAGCTTTATTTAACTTTGCTATGGGAGGTAAAACTCCAAAAGCATCGTATGTAAGAAAAAAAATGTTTTTGATATTAGAAGAAAATAATTTTTTTTCTATATTATTTACGAAATAAATAGGATAGCTAATTCTCATATTTTGAGTAATAGAATCATCTAAAAAATTTACTTCTTTATTTTTGTTTTTCATAATAACATTTTCCAACATTGCTCCTTTTTTGATAGCATGATAAATCATAGGTTCTTTTTCCCTAGAAATTCCAAATATTTTTGCATAACATCCTCCTTCAAAATTAAAAACGATGTTATCAAAGGTCCATCCATGTTCATCATCCCCTACTAAATTTCTATTGATATCATTGGAAATAGTCGTTTTTCCTGTTCCAGATAATCCAAAAAAAAGAGCAGTATCTTTTTTGTATTTACCAACATTTGCTGCACAATGCATAGGAAAAACATTTTTATATACGGGAAGTATAAAATTTAGAACAGAAAAAATAGATTTTTTTATTTCTCCTGTGTATCCTGATCCTCCAATTAAGACTATTCTTTTAGAGAAATTTAATATAGAAAAATTTTTATTACGTGTTCCATCATGAATCGGATCAGACTGAAATCCTGGAGCACAAAATAATAACCAATCTGGAAAAATATTTTCGATTTTTGAAAATCGTAAGAAAAGATTATGAATAAATAAATCAGACCATGGATATTCACTAATAGAACGAACATTTAACTGACATCGTTTATCAGAACAAAGATATCCATCTCTGATATATAATGTTTTTCCAGATAAATATCGAACTACTTTTTGATATAAAAAATTAAATTTATTTGGGTCAAAAGATTGATTAAATTTTTCATCCCATAATATTTTTTTTTCTGTAATGTTATCCTTTACAATAAATCTATCTTCAGGAGATCTTCCAGTGAATGAACCAGTATGTATTGCTAATACTCCTGATTTAGTTTCAATTCCCATTTTATTTCGAACAATTATATTTTGCAATTCATAAGGAGTCAATTGATAATTGTTTTGAGAATTAAATATTCCGTAATTTTCCAGGGAAAAAAGCATCATATATTTTTTAAAATTCTTCTGTATTTGCGTACTTATAAAGCAAATTTATATATGATTTACAAAAGTTTGCTAATTTTGTGCAAGAAAAAAAATTATGATCCTATGTCTGATATTGCATCCAGAGTCAATGCTCTTATTGTAGATAAATTAAGTTTAGATGAAAGTGAAATTGTTCCTACTGCTAGTTTTACTAATGATTTAGGAGCAGATTCCTTAGATATAGTAGAACTTATTATGGAATTTGAAAAAGAATTTAATATTAGTATTTCTGATGAAAAAGCGGAAAAGATAACAACAGTAGGAGAAGCCATACAGGCTATAGAAGATCTTTTGATCGATAAGAATAAAAATAATGATTTTAACAAAAAATCTGATTAGTGTTTTTATGTATGGATATGGAGGAATTAAAAAAAGTAGTAATAACTGGTATTGGTTCTATTACTCCGATAGGAAATAATGTAGGAGAATATTGGTTTTCTCTTGTTAACGGGAAAAGTGGATGCGCTCCTATCACTTATTTTGATACTAAAAAATACAAGACTAAATTTGCTTGTGAATTAAAAAATTATGATCCAAATATTTTTTTTAGCAAAAAGGAAAGACGAAAATTAGATCCTTGTGCACAATATGGAATTATTGCTTCTGAAGAAGCGATAAAAAATAGCGGAATTAATTTTTTCAAAGAAAAAAGAGAAAGAGTTGGAGTAATTTGGTCTTCAGGAATTGGAGGTCTTCTAAATTTAGAAGAATCCATTTCTGATTATGTAAATGGAGGGAGATATCCTAGATTTAGTCCATTTTTTATTCCTAAAATGTTAATAGATATCACTGCTGGTTTTATTTCTATGAATTATGGACTTCATGGACCAAATTATGCGACTGTTTCTGCTTGTGCATCTTCTTCTAACGCAATTGTAGATGCTTATCATTTAATATGCTTAGGAAAAGCCGATATAATGATTACAGGTGGTTCTGAAGCTGCTATTACACAAAGTGGAGTAGGAGGATTTAATGCTCTTCATGCTTTATCCACTAGAAACGATGATTATGAAACTGCATCACGACCATTTGATGAAGATAGAGATGGTTTTGTTTTAGGGGAAGGTGCAGGATGTCTGATTCTGGAAGAATATAAACATGCTCAAGAAAGAGGAGCTAAGATATATGCAGAAATAGGAGGGATAGGAATGTCTGGAGACGCTTATCATATTACAGCTCCTCATCCAAAAGGGAAAGGAATAATTTTAGCTATGAAAACGGCAATTCGAGAAGCAGGTGTTAAATATGAAGAAATTGATCATATTAATTCTCATGGAACTTCTACTAAATTAGGAGATTTGGCTGAAGTAAGAGCAATTCAAGAAGTTTTTCATAAAAATATATGTAATATAGATATTAATTCTACAAAATCTATGACAGGACATTTATTAGGAGCAGCAGGTGCCATAGAAGCAATTGCTTCTATACTTCCTTTAACAAAAGGAATAATCCCTCCAACTATAAATTTGTTTCAAATAGATAAAGAAATAAATCCAAAAATGAACTTTACTCCAAATAAGGCTATAAAAAAAGAAGTAAAAGTTAGTTTATGCAATACTTTCGGTTTTGGAGGGCATAATGTTTGTATTTTATTTAAAAAAACAGATGTCATCTAATACTAAAAAACATGAAGATTCTATTATAGTCGAAAGATTAATAAAAATATTAGGATTTTGTCCAAAAAATACAGAATTTTTAAAGAAAGTATTTATTTATAATTTTTCTACAAAAAGAAAAAATTTGAATCAAAATTATTCTGTGCATTTTCAAAGATTAGAATTTTTAGGAGATTCTGTATTAAATACTATAATATCACATTTTTTATGCGAAAAATTTCCTGATAAGAAAGAGGGAGAGTTAACTCAAATACGATCTAAAATAGTATGTAGAAGAAATTTAAATGAAATTTCTAGAAAATTAACTATTACAGGTATTTTTTTAAATCAACCCATCATATCTGATAATATATTAGGGAATATACTTGAAGCTTTAATAGGATTTATTTATTTAGAAATAGGATATAAAGGTTGTAAAAATTTTGTACATCAGAAGATTTTGCAAAATCATATAAATATTGTGAAATTACAAAATGAAATTTTTAGTTATAAAGTATGGATAATAGAATGGTCTCAAAAGAATAAATTTATAATAAATTTTAAAACTTTTAGAGAGAAAGAAGACAAAGATAAAAACATAATTATTTATTTGTCGGAGTTAACTATATTAGGATGTGGAATTCAAACCGAAGGTAGAGGATCTTCTAAGAAAAAATCGGAAGAAATGTCAGCAAAGGAAGCTTATTTTTTTGTTAAGAACAAATGTAGTAAAAATACTTAAATGGTATAATTAATGCAAATTTTAAATATTTTAAATAGAAAAAAAAAGTTTCCTCATATAAAAAAAGGAGATGGACATCCTTTAATTTTGCTTCATGGATTAATGGGAGGATTAAGTAATTTCGAAGCTTTATTAAATTTTTTTCCAAAAAAAGGTTATAAAGTCATTGTTCCTTCATTGCCTATTTATAATATGCCATTATTTATGACAAATATTTTCAATTTATCTAGATATATTATTAAATTTTTGATGGAGATAGAAATTAAAAAAGCTACTTTAGTGGGAAATTCGCTTGGAGGACATATTGCTTTGATTATAGCAAAAAAAAGAATGGATTTAGTTCATTCTATCGTTCTTACGGGAAGTTCAGGATTGTTTGAAAAAGCTTTCGGATATGCTTTCCCTAAAAGAGAGAATTATGAATTTATTAAAAAAAAATCACAAGAAGTTTTTTATGATCCAAAAATAGCTACTAAAGAATTAGTGGATGAAGTTTTTCATATTGTTAATGATAAAAAAAAAGGAATTAAAACTTTATATATCGCAAAAAGTGCTATGAAATATAATATGTCTAAAGATTTATCTTTTATTCAAAAACCGATTTGCTTAATTTGGGGGAAACAAGATCATATAACTCCACCAGAGGTAGCAGAGGAATTTCATAGATTATTGCCTGACTCTGAATTATATTGGATTGATAAATGTGGACATGTTCCAATGATGGAACATCCTAAAAAGTTTATAGAAATATTAGATAAATGGCTTTCTAAATTTAATTTTAATCATGAAGATTTTTTCTGCAAAATTTAAAGGGAGTTCAAAAAAAATCAATATGTTTACTGATGATGTTCCAGAATATGCTTTTGCAGGACGTTCTAATGTTGGAAAATCAAGTTTAATAAATTGCATATCTGATAGAAAAAAAATAGCTAAAGTTTCTTCTTTTCCTGGTAGAACTCAATATATTAATCATTTTTTAATCAATAATAAATGGTATTTAATAGATCTTCCTGGATATGGATTTTTTTCAGAAAAGAAAGGAAAAGAGAAAGCACAAAAATTAATTTCAGACTACATTTTTTATAGCAAAAATCTTGTTTGTTTATTTCTATTGATAGATTGTAGATTCTTTATACAAAAAATAGATTGGGATTTTATCCAAAAATTAAACAATACAAAAAAGAATTTTTGTATTGTTTTTACAAAAACAGATAAATTAAATCATAAATCTATTGAACAAAATATTTCTTTTTGCATTCAAATGTTTAAAAACAATGGATTTACTATGCCCGTCTGGTTTAAAGTTTCTGCAAAAAAAAGATATGGAAGAAAAAATATTATTCAATATGTTAATAAATTAAATGATTTTTACGTAAAAAATAAATCCTGTAAACAAAAGCTAATAATTCCTAGTTCATAGGATTTTAAACCAAAACCAAAGATTGTTCCTTTGCACACAGGAGATAAAAACGATTTTTTACGAAAAGATTCTCTTGAATGAAGATTTGAAATATGAATTTCTATAACAGGAACTGGTATAGATTTTATTGCATCAGCAATTCCTATAGAAGTGTGAGTATATGCCCCTGCATTTAATACAATTCCATCCGTTTGAAATCCTGAATAATGTAAAAGATCAATGATTTTTCCTTCACTATTATCTTGATAGTAAACAATATCTATGTTAGAGAACATTTTTTTCTTTCTTAATTTTTTCAGGTAATCTAAAAAATTTTCATTTCCGTATAATTCTGGTTCTCTTTTTCCTAAAAGATTTAAATTAGGACCATTAATAATTGTTATTTGTTTCATATTCATTTTATTATAATGTTTTCCACTTCTTTTTTGTTGAGAAAACACCATTTTCCTATTTTAATATTTTTCTTGGAGAATCCTCCAAAAAAAACTCTATCTAATGTAATAACTCGATAATCTAATTTTTTAAAAATTCGTTTAATGATTTTATTCCATCCTACATATAATCCTATTTTAATTTTATGTTTTGAACGACTGTTTCTTTTTACAAAAAGAACTTTTACTTTTCCTTCCTTTAGAAATATTTTTCCATTTCTAATTTTATATAAATCTTCATTTTTAATTTCTTTATTTAAAGACACATGATATATTTTTTTAATGTGATATTTTGGATGAGTTAATTTTTCGGCTATATGTCCATTATTTGTGAAAAGCAATACTCCTGTAGTTGAACAATCTAATCTTCCTACTGGAAAAATTCTGTATTTATACAGATTTGGAATTAAACTCATTACTGTTTTTCTATTGAATGGATCCTTTGTGGTAGTAATATATCCTTTTGGTTTATTGAGTAATATATAAATCTTTTTTTTAATTTTTATTTTTGATCCATTAAATGTGACAATATCATTTGTATCAATGATTGTTCCTAACCTGGAAACAGGTTTACCATTAACTTTTACATATCCGGATTGAATAAGTTTGTCAGATTTTCTTCTGGAAGAAATTCCAGCGTTAGATAAGTAATGATTGAGTCTAATTTTCATAGACAATTAAAATTAAAAACGGAAGAGTACTTTTATAAGATATTTTTCCAATTTTTTTCTTGATAAGTCATAATTTGAAGTAAATCCCAAAATAAATCCTCCTCCTCCAGAACCACACAATTTTAAATAATGTGCATTATGAAATATTCCTTCTTCCCATATTTTCCATATATTTTTTGGGATCATGGGACGGAAATGATGAAAAACCCATATAGAAAGTTTTTTAACATTTTTTAATAATTTTTTGAAGTCTTCTTTTAAGAAATATTTGATGCATTTTTCATTGTATTTGATGAATTCTTCTGTTAGAATTTTTTTAAAATTATCATTTTTTAATTTTTCAAAAAAAATTCTTATTACAGAAAAAGTATCTTTTTGAATACCAGAATCTAATAAAAAGATTGCACCTTTTCCATTTTTTTTTTTTGGAAGTTTTATTGTGAAAATATCTGTTTTTGAACGAATGAGAATAGGAATGTTGAGATAGCAAATTAAAGGATCTATTCCAGAGCTTTTCCCATGAAAAAAAGATTCCATTTTACTAAAAATTTTTTTCAAAACTATTATATCTTTTTTTTTAAAAAAACTTTTAAAGATATTTTTTACGCATTTTTTTGCATATTTATCATAAATAGCAGCAACTAATGCTCCAGAACTTCCTATTCCATATTTTTGTGGGATATTTGAATGAAAAAATAGACCTTTTTCTATATCTTGGTGTAGTTTTCTTATATTTAATTTTGTTAAGAAATTTTTTTCTAAAAAACTGTAATATTTTCTAATTTCATAATTAGAACGCACAATCTCCTTATTAAAATTAAACTTGGAATTTAATTTTAAAGTTCCTTTATATAAATTGTGAGGGATGGAAAGTCCACTAGAGTTTTCTAAAATTCCATATTCTCCAAATAACAATATTTTTGCGGGAAAGAAAGATTCTTTCATGTTCCTTAAATTGAATAAAAACTAAATTAATTTTTATTTGATTAATTTAGCAGTTTTTAAAAAGAATTAAAATGAAAATAGCCGTATATGGACAGAGATTTTGGAAAAAAAATATACCATATTTAAGTCGTTTTCTCGGCTATGCATGCAATCATTCAATAGAAATTTATGTTGAAAAATCATTTTTTGATATTTTGTCCTCTTTTGAGGAATTTAAAAATTTAGATTTTCCTGTATTTTCTCATTATAAGGAATTAACTAAAGATTTTAGTTTAATGTTTACTTTTGGAGGGGATGGAACCATTTTATCTGCTATTCCATTTATTCGAGATTCTGGAATTCCTATAGTTGGAGTAAATACAGGAAATCTTGGTTTTTTAGCTACTTTCAATAAAGATGTTTTTATTCAGAAAATAGATAAGATTTTCAGTAGAAAGATTAATATAATTCCTAGAAGTTTATTGTGTTTGAAAACGTCAGTCACCGATCATAATAAGTTTTTTAACTTTGCATTAAATGAGATTGTTATCCTTCGTAAGGAAACAGTTTCTATGATAACTATAGATGCATATATTGATAATGAATTTTTAACTTCTTATTGGGCAGATGGATTAATTATCTCTACTCCTACTGGATCAACTGGATATTCTTTGAGTTGCGGAGGCCCTATTATTAGCCCTTACAATAAGAATTTTGTTTTAACTCCTATATCTCCACATAATTTATTTTCACGTCCATTAATTATATCAGATCATCAAAAAATTCATTTAAAAATACATAGTCGAGTGAAATATTATTCTTTATCATTGGACACCAGATTAACTTCTCTAAATAAGGAAAATGAATTGTATATTCAAAAAGCTCCTTTCTATATTTATCTTCTTGAAGAAGGGAAGAATACTTATTATAAAACCTTACGAGAAAAACTTTTATGGGGAATTGATCAAAGAAATTGAATTGAATATACTTATGAAAAGTATTTGTTTTTTATTTATTTATATCTTTGTCAAGATGATTTCCTTATGAAAAATTTATTAGAAAAAATAGATTATAATAATATTCCTCATCATGTAGCTGTTATTATGGATGGAAATGGACGTTGGGCAGAAAAAAGAGGTAAGTTAAGAACTTTTGGTCATGAAAAAGCAATACAGTCTGTAATAGACACTATAAACGGATGTAAAGAATTAGGAATTCCATATATTACTTTATATGTTTTTTCTTCTGAAAATTGGAGTAGACCAAAAAAGGAAATTGATGATTTAATGCATTTATTTCAAACTAATCTAAAAATACATTTAAAGGAAATTCATGAAAAAAATATGAAAATCATTACAATAGGAGAAATTGAAAGATTTTCAAAAATTATTCAAAAAGAACTATTTTTTTTTATGAAGAAAACAGAAAATAATACATCTGGAACATTAATATTAGCATTAAGTTATAGCGCGAGAGAGGAGATTTTAAGAGCGACAAAAAACATTGCAAAAAAAGTTAGAGATGGAGTTTTTTCTCTAAAAGATATAAATGATTCTTTTTTTCATAATCATTTATATACTAAAGGTTTACCAGATGTAGATTTCTTAATAAGAACTAGTGGAGAACAGCGTATTAGTAATTTTTTATTATGGCAATCTGCTTATGCCGAATTGTATTTTACAAATATTTTGTGGCCAGATTTTCGAAAAAAAGATTTTTTTGAAGCTATCATAAATTTTCAAAAGAGGAAACGTCGTTTTGGAAACGTAGAATAATTTTCGTAATCCATGAGAAAAAATACTTTTCTAAGAGGAATTTTTTATTTTTTATTAATAATACAAGTAATACAAATACAACAAGGATATTCTTTTGTTCAAAAAGATAATTTGAATATTCAAAAGTATGAAAATTCAAGTATGGTTGTAAAGTCAATTCATATAATTGGAAAAACAAAATATGATCAACGTTTTATTTCAGATTTATCTGGTATTTATTATGGAGATTTGATTGATTTTTATGGAATTAAGATTGATAATGCAATTAAAAAATTGTGGAATAGTCATCTTTTTAAAAAGATATCTATTTATAAAAATAATGTTTCTAAAAATGAAATAGACTTATTTTTTGATTTAGAAGATTTAATAGAAATCCATGAAGTCAAAACAATAGGGATTAGAAAAGAACAATTTCCTAATATCAAAAAAATTAAACCTGGAGATAAAGTGTCTGATGATTTCATTCAAACTATAAAAAATGATATTCAAGATTTTTATACCCAAAAAGGGTATAATGAAATTAATATAAAGGATGAAATAACTAAAATAAATGACAAGAACATATTAAATTTTTCTGTTGATAAAGGAAAAAAAATTGAAATAGAGAAGATATTCTTTGAAGGTAATAATGTAATAGATAACGAAGAATTGCTAAATTTAATGATAAAAACAAAAAAAAGTTTTTATATTCCAATTGTAGAAAAATCTATTTTTCTCTTTGTTCAAGATAATATAATAAAAGATATAAAAAATATTGTAAGTAAATATCAATCTATGGGATTTGTTGACGTTCAAGTCTTATTAGATTCTTTTTGGAAAGAAAAATCTGGTAATTATAGAATAAAAATAAAGATAATAGAGGGAGATCGGTATTATTTAGGAAATGTATATTTCTTGGGAAATAAAAAATTAGAAAAAAATTTTTTGGAAAAAATTCTTTTTTATAAAAAAGGAGATATTTATAATAAAATTGAAATTGAAAGAAATATTTTAAACGCTTCTTATCCTAATAGTATCATGTATACCTATTTAGATTTAGGTTATTTGTTTGTAAACGTCATTTCAACGGAAAAAAGAGTTTTAGATCATCAAATAGATTTAGAGATACAAATCCAGGAAAATAAACCTGTATATATAAATAAAGTTAACATATTAGGAAATTTAATAACCAAAGATCATGTAATTAGAAGAGAATTGAAAACTTATCCAGGAGATTTGATTTCTCCTAAAAAAATAAAATATAGTTTATTCAATTTAGAAAATTTAAATCTTTTCAAAAAGATACATTATAAAATAAATCCAAATCAAGAAATTAATTCTAATTCTGTGGATATAGAATGGCATATTGTGGAAAAAAATACCAATGAATTTCAAATCCATGGCGGATTTGGTGGTCTAAATATGAAAAATATTGTCGGAAATTTTCAACTAAACTTGGGAAACTTTTCTTTTAATAATTTTTTTAAATGGAAATTATGGAATCCTATTCCTCAAGGAGATGGACAGAAACTAATTATTTTTAGCCAATTAGGAAAAGATTTTTCTTCTTATGGATTATCTTTTACTGAACCTTGGATAGAAAAATCACATCCTACCTCCCTAACTTTTGTAGGAAATTATTCAGTAAAAAAAATGAAAAAAAAAGAAGATTATTATTTATTATCTCAAATATACAAAAATGATAAAATTGAGGAAAAACAATTTTTAGAAAAAATAGGAACTTCTGTTATATTAAATA
The DNA here is from genome assembly GCF_014252295.1 of Blattabacterium cuenoti. Taxonomy (NCBI): domain Bacteria; kingdom Pseudomonadati; phylum Bacteroidota; class Flavobacteriia; order Flavobacteriales; family Blattabacteriaceae; genus Blattabacterium; species Blattabacterium cuenoti. The sequence goes on along the minus strand of NZ_CP059215.1, from coordinate 553,962 downwards.
AGTTTTTAACTTTTTTAGATCCTTATTCGAAAATTTTAACATCGATAGATTACAACAAATTTTCTTTTAGAAAAGAAATGTCATCTGGTATTTCTCAAAAAAGAGAGTTGGATAATATTAACTTTTTGATTTCATTTCAAAGAAATTCTACTAAACCAGATATCATATTCCCATTTGGAGGATCCAATATACAATTGGATGGAAAATTTACTCCTCCATATTCTGTTTTTTTAGGATCACAAAATGAAATGGGAATGAAGTGGATGGAATATTATAAATTTAAAATAACTTTTTTTTGGTACAAAAAGATTATAGAAAATATAGCGTTGAAAATGGGAGGAGAGTTTGGATATCTAGGAAAATATAATGATTCAAAAGAATTATTCTCTTTTCAAAAATTTTATATGGGTGGAGTACAGAATAATAATTCATTAGGATCAAAATTGGAGGATAAAGATCATATTCCGTTAAGGGGTTATTCTTTTCCTACAAAAGATTTAAGATATCCAATACCAAGTCATGGAGGAGTGATTTATAATAAACTTGTCTTGGAAATTCGTTATCTAATTAAGAATTTTTCCAATTTCAAAGTTTGGACTTCCTTATTTATGGAAGGAGGAAATGTTAGCAATTCTTATAAAAAATTTAATCCATTAACAATGAATAAATCTATCGGTTTTGGATTTCGTATTTTCTGGAATCCAATAGGATTTTTGGGAATAGATTTTGGGTATCCTATAGATATTATGGTTCATGATACTAAATCAAAATGGAAAAAACATTTTATTATAGGAAAAGATTTATAATTAACAAAATATACATATGAAAAAAAATACAATTCTTTATTTTTTATTATTTTTCTTTTTACTTGGATCTTCATATTCTTTTCCTAGAGTGAAAGAATGTCCACAAAAAATCGTTTGTCTTAATAGTATTGTTCTTATAGAAAAAATGACAGAGTTTTCTACTGCTCAGAAAGAATTAGATAAAATTAGCAAAATGCATGAGAATGTACTCAATAAATTAGCAAAAGAGTTTCACAAAAAAGCAGAAAAATTTAAAAAAAATAAAAATCCAATTCTTAAAAAAGAATTAGAAATCTTGCAAGCAAGAGCTCATGCATATCAAAAAACAGCATCTGATGATTTAACTAAAAAACAAAATAAATTATTGAATCCAATATATAAAAAAATAGAAAATGCTATTTATAAAGTGATAGAAAAGGACAAAAATATTATAAGAGTTGACGATTGTAGTCCTGGGAAAGGAGTTTTAGTAAACAAAGGAAAAGATATAACAGAAGAAGTTAAAAGAGAATTAGGAATATAAATATATAAACAGTGGTATCTCCCGGAATCGAACCGGGGACACAAGGATTTTCAGTCCTTTGCTCTACCAACTGAGCTAAGATACCAAATAATATAAATAATCAACAAAAGTACAATAATAAGTCATAAAAGTTACATTAGCATATTTTTTTTATTAGTTTTCTTTCTTTTTTCTTGCCAAAAAAAAAAGAAGAATTATTAATAAATAATAAAAAAATTCCAAGAAAAATTTTCATGAAAACTTTTATTTCTTATAAAGAAAACGGTTTATTGAAAATTTTTTTATACTCACCAATAATCAAAGATTATACTTCTTATACTTTATTTCCAAATGGAATATCCCTATTTATTTATAATGACGATAAATATACTTATCTTAAAGCGGATTGGGTCAAATCAATTGAAGGAATAATTTATCATATTAAAGGAAATATTAAAATTATTAATTCTAATGGATTCTTTATTAAGACAGAAGAAATTTTCTGGAATAAAAAACAGAAAAAAATATTTAATGATAAATATACAGTGATATCTAATTTAGATGGAATTATGTTACATGCAATAAATGGAATAGAAGCTTCTGATGATTTAAAAAAAATTAAATTAAAAAATATTAGTGGGACTTTTCCTTTAAAACATTGATATAAATTAAATATGATTTTTCATATTAGTATAGTTTTTGTTTCTATACTTATATCTGCTTTTTTTTCTGGTATGGAAATGGCTTTAATTTCTTCTAGTCTATTTCAAATAGAATTAGAAAAGAAAAAAGGATCATTTCATTCTAAAATCCTTTCTAAAAGCATTAATGAACCTAAAAAGTTTATAACTACAATGCTAATTGGAAATACCATATCTTTAGTTATATATGGGATTTATATGGGAAAATTGTTTTTTTCTATTTTACCAAAAGAATTATTGGATAGTTCTCTAGGAATAATTTTTGTAGAAACGGTATTTTCCGCTACCATTATTTTGATAGTTGGAGAGTTTATTCCAAAAATAATATTTAGTGCATATTCGAATGAATTATTAAGTCTGTTTATTGTTCCTGTATATATCATATGCAAAATATTTTCTCCTATAACTAATTTTGTTATTTGGATTTCTAATGTTTTTCTAAAAATTTTAGGAGAGAAAGAAAATAATAAAAAGAAAATTCTTGACAAAGAAGATTTAATTTATTTTCTATCAGAAAATATAGAAAATAATATTCAGAAAAAGGAAAAAGAATTTATAGAATCGGAAATAGAAATATTTCATAAAGCTTTGGATTTTTATGAAAAAAAAGCACGAGAATGTATGATTCCTAGAAAAGAAATAGTTTCTTCTAATCTTACATTTTCTTCCATAGATAATATTCGTAATCTTTTTACAGAAAGTGGGTTGTCTAAAATAGTAGTTTATAAAAATAATATAGATAATATTATAGGATATATTCATTATTTAGAACTTTTGAAAAAACCAAAAAATATTGAATCTGTAATTAGATCTGTTGAATTAGTTTATATTACGACACCGGTGAGAGAAATTATGGATCTCTTAATTAAAAAAAGAAGAAGTATAGCCATAGTTTTAGATGAATATGGAGGTACAGCAGGAATGATAACTATAGAAGATATTCTGGAAGAATTTCTTGGAGATATAAAAGATGAACATGATGAAAACATTTTATTGGATAAAAAATTAGATGATTACGAGTTTTTATTTTCTGCACGTTTAGAAATAGATTTTATTAATACGAAGTATAACTTAGGTCTTCCTAAATCCGAGGAATACGAAACTTTAGGTGGATTAATAGTTACTCATATAGGAAATATTCCTAAATGTGGAGAAAAAATTTTTATTCATAAAAATTTTTATATTGAAATTAAAAAAGTGTCTAAAAATAAAATAGAAGAAGTTTTTCTTCAAAAAAAAATATTTAATTAGAAATGAGTCTTTTAGAAAAAATTAGAAGAAATACATGGTTAATTTTCTTATTTATAGGAGTTTCTTTAGTTTTTTTTGTGTTAGATCCTAGTATTTTATTAAAATTTTTTTCAAGGAATTATAATACAATAGGAAAAGTAAATGGGGATAGTATTTCTTCTAAGGAATATTTTCAAAATATTCAATTTTTAAAACGATTTCGTGAAGGAGATTCTGATTCTTTTTTGAAGAATGATGCTTGGAAATTTTTAGTTCATGAAAAAGTATTAACCCAACAAGCAGTTAAATTAGGTATAGAAAGTACAAAAAGGGACTTTTGGAAAGCTATAGAAAAACAGTCTATATACAGTAAGTTTGTTGATTTTCAAGATGAAAAAGGAAACATGGACTTAAAAAAATTTAGGTTATATTTAAACAACTTAGAAAAAGCATACAAAAATAATAGAACATCTCAAATCGAAGATGAAAAAAATATTTGGTCTTATGAAAAGGAGAATATTTTAAAAAGAATTATTGCAAAAAAATATGTAGAAATGTTAATGTATGGATTGAATACTTCTCCAATAGAAGCTGAATTGAATTACAGAAATAAAAATTATTTTTCTATTATTGACTATGTTTTTATTCCTTATTCGGAGATCGAAAAAAAATATAGAACAATACAAAATTATGAAATTTATAATCATATTAAAAAAAATAAATTTCTTTACAAAAAAGAAAATTTTAGAAATTTAAGTTTCGTTATTTTGCGTTCTTCTCCATCTTTGGATGATGAAAAAAATATGGAAATAGAAATCGGTAAATTATTTAAAAAGTTTCAATATTCTAATCATCATTCTGAGATTGTTTCCAATCAATCAGAAAGACCTTTCGATTCGAATTTTTATTTGAAAAAAAACCTTCCTCCTGTTTTACAATATTTTGTAGAAAGAAACAATCAAATTGGAACTATGTTTGGTCCTGTTAAGGAAAATAATATCTACATAATGGCTAAATTAACTGGAAAAAAAATGATATATAATTCTGTTTTATCCAGTAAAATACTTATTTCTCATAAAGAATCTGTAAATTCTTCGAGTCAAATATCTAAAAAAAAAGCTGAAAATATAGCTAAAAAAATATATAACACCGTTAGAAAAAATCCTAAAAAATTTGATTATTTGTTAATGAAAAAATCAGATAATTTCTCTGATTCAGAAAAAAGTAAAATAAATCCAGTGTGGATAAAATATGAAGAAGAAAATAATATAAACAAAGATTTTGCAAGATTAAATGTTTTTTCATCAAAAAATAAAAAAGGAAAAATAGTTTTTTCTGAAACTAGATTTGGATATAATATAATCAGGATAGAAGATCAAAAAGATATTCAACCTGTTTATCAATTCTCTATCATTGTAAAAACACTTGTTCCATCAAAAAAAACGGAAGATTTACTTCATAAAAATGTTATTCAATTTATGAAAAAAAATGAAAATTCTAGTTTAAATACATTTATTAATAATGCAAGAAAAAAAAGATATGAAACTATTTTTTTAGAAAAAATCAAAAATAATCAATGGAATATTAAAGGATTAAGTACAGAATTGGATAAGAAGATCATAAATTGGTCTTATGAAAAAAATAGAAAAGAAGGAGATAAAAAGATTTTCTATACATCCAACAGAGATTACATTATAGTTTTTTTATCTAAAATTCGAGAAAGAGGATATCCTATAGAAGATATGAAAAATCATTTGATCCCTCTATTGATTAATAAAAAAATTAATCAATATTTATCTAGAAAAAAATTTAGTTTAGAACATATATCTATTCTTTTTTCAAAAAAAATAAAAAAAAATTGTAGAATTAATTTTTATAATTCTGTAATAGATCAATATAAGGAACCTGAAGTAATAGGTTATGCATTTTCTTCAAAATTATACAAAACTTCTAAACCTATTTTTGGGGGAAAAGGAATTTTTTTTGTAAGACCATTAAAACGTTTTAATGTCTCAAATATATCAAAAGATCCTTCTTATTTTTCTTCAGAAATAGAATTCTTAAACTCTTTCTTAAGAAGAAATGTTCTAGAAAAATTAGGAGATGTATTGCTTGAAAAGTCTACAATTAAAGATTATAGAAAAGATATTTAACGTTTAATAGAATAAGGAGGTGCATTTTTTTCTTTCTTTTCTATCTTGTTTTTTTTACTGTTTTGCATAAAAATTTCATTTTTTATTTTCTTTTTAGCATTTTTTAAATGTTGTATTCCTTCTCCTAATCCACGGGCTATACCTGGTATCTTTTTTGGTCCAAATATAAGTATAGCTATAAAAATAATAAAGAAACTTTCTTCAAAACTAATAAATAAAAAATTTATCATTTTCTTATTTTTTTTTACAAAAATCGTATACAATAGATGGAGCTATAAATAGAGAAGAATAAGTTCCAATGCTTACTCCAATAAATAAAGCTAACATAAAACTTCGAAGACTAGATCCTCCAAATAAAAAAATAATAAAAATTACTAATAAAGTAATTAGTGAAGTATTAATAGTTCTAGTCAAAGAACTATTAATACCATTATTAATAGTTTGTTTCATTGTTAAGAACATTGTTTTTTTTGAGATTTTTCTTATTTGGTCATAAATAATTACAGTATCATTAATGGAGTATCCAATTATAGTTAACAATGCGGCTATAAAAGATTGATCTATTTCAAATATAGGAAACTTTCTGTAAAAAAAAGAGTATACGCCCAGTACAATAATTGAATCATGAATTAAAGACGCGACAGCTCCTAATCCAAATTGCCATTTTTTAAATCTTAAAAAGATGTATAAAAATATTGTAATTAAAGAAAGGGATATTGATAGAAGAGATTTTCCTTTCATATCTTTAGCTATTATAGGTTCTATTCTTTCGGAAGAAAGAATTCCCAAAGGTTTATCTTTTTCTATATTTTTAAAATCCTTAAAATGAAAATGAACAGGAAAATAATTTCTCAAAGAAATGAAAATTTTTTGCAAAATTTCTTCGTCTATTTTATGATTTTGTTCCAATATTTTATATTTAGTTACTATTTTTAGTTGATTTTCATTTCCAAATATTTTTACATTTGGAAATGAAGGTTTCCCTTCTTCTATAAAAGTTTTTGATAAAATTTCTGAAATTTTTTCAGGAATTACTTTTCTATCAAAAAGTATTACATAAGAACGTCCTCCTACAAAATCTAATCCAAGATTTAATCCTTGAAATATCAGAGAAGAAATACTAAATATTAAAAGAATAGAAGAAGTTATGTAATACCATATTCTTTTAGATAAAAAATCAAATTTTATATTTTGAATTTTATAAAAAAAATTAATGAAAAATTTATTTATAAAAGAAATATTTTTATATTTTTTTAGATGCCATATTAATAATAATTTTCCTAAACAAGTAGAAGTAAATACAGATATTATGATTCCAATAACTAAAGTCGTGGAAAATCCTTTAATTGGTCCTGTTCCGAAATAGAATAAAATAATTCCACATAATAAAGTAGTAATTTGACCATCTATAATGGAAGATAGAGCTCCATGGAAGGAATAACTATTATGAATAGATGTAAAAATGGAAACTTTATTTCTTATATTTTCTTTTATTTTTTCATAAATTAGGATCGTAGAATCCATAGACATTGCTAATGTTAATATAATTCCTGCAATTCCAGGAAGAGTTAATACAGCGTTTATAGAAATAAGAATACCAAAAATAAATATTATATTGAAAATTAAAATAATATTCGAGTACAATCCTGGAATAGAGTAATAAAAAATCATCCAAAAAAATACAAAAAACAAGGATATTAAAAAAGATTTTACTCCTTTTTGAATTGAAACTTTTCCCAAAGAAGGTCCTATAATGTCAGTTTGAATAATATTTACTGAAATAGGAAGTTCTCCTGCATTTAATACATTAACTAAATCATTAGATTCTTGCATAGAAAAATGTCCAGATATTTGAGACATTCCATTTGGAATAACTGATTGAACTAAAGGTATTGAATACACAAAATTATCAAGTACTATCGCTATATTTTTTCCTATATTTTTTTCAGTAAATATTTTCCATTTTTTAGTTCCTTCTTGATTCATTTTTATGTTGACGAATATTTCATTAAAAGATCCAAGAGATTTATAAGCATGAGTTACAATATCTCCATTTAAAAAAGAATCTATTTCTTCATTATTTATTTTTACAGCAAATAATTGAAAATAATTATTAACACTTTTATTTCCCCACAAAAATTTAATATGATGTAAATTATATGGTAATTCTTCTTTAAATTCTAAAGAATTCAAAAATTCAGAAATTACTTTTTTATATTTTTTATGAACTAATCCAACTGTATTAACTGATTTCAGGTTAGAAATATTTAAAATGTCTACAAAAGATTTATTAATTTTTCTATGAGAACTATGAAAAAGTTGATCTATTTTTTTTAAATACGGAATAACTTCTTGTACTTTATAAGTTTCAAAAAAATGTAATTCTGCTTTTTTTTCTAAAATATTTTTTATTCTATCTACATCTTTGATTCCGGACAGCTCAACTAATATTCGATTAGAATTTTTTATACGTTGTATATTTGGTAGTGAAACTCCGAACTGATCTATTCTAGATCTTAATATATTTTGAATGGAAATAATAGATGATTCTATTTTCTTTCTAAGAAAATTTTCTACTTCTACATTAGAACTGTTTGAATTAATTTCTTCCATATTTGATCTATTACCAAATAAGTCAGGAGAAGATAAATTAATATTTAATCGATCAAAAAAATTTGTAAAAGACGAAAAATAATCTGTATTTGAATTTTCCTTTTTTCTCTTATCTGCATATTCCAATGCTTTTATAAAAAAAGGATTTTTAGAATTTTCAGAAAGTTTTTTTAATAAATCTTTTTCAGATACATCTAAGATTATGCTAATTCCTCCTTTTAAATCTAAACCTAGATTGAGTGTTTTTTTGTTATTTACACATATATAATATAAACAAATTATAGTTAATATTATGGTTATAAAAATAGTAAAAAAATTTCCTATACGCATCTTATTTTTCTAACGATTTTTAGATTTTTATAGTAAAAATATAAAAATTAGATATGAAATTATTATTTCACTAACAGATTAAAAAATTTTTTACCTTTGTTTAGGATTAATAATATTAAATGAATGCACTTAAAAAAATTTTAGCTTATTCAAAGCCTTATAAATATCACTATATTATCAATATATTATGTAATTTTCTGCATTCTTTATTTTCAGTTATATCCATTATATCTATTTCTCCTGTTCTAAGTATTTTTATTGAATCTTCAAAAAATAAAACAACTTTTTTTAATTCTTACAATTGTTTTGATATTATCATAAAATATGTTCATGATTATATAAAAATACTATCATATAAATATGGAAAAATAAATACTTTAGCTATATTTTGTTTTTTTATTATTCTGATTTTTTTAATCAGAAACATTTTTCGATACTTATCAGAATATTTTTTAATCGGAATAAGAACTTCTATTGTTAAAAATATTAGAAATGATTTTCACAAAAAAATATTGTCTTTACCAGCGATTTTTTTTAACGATAAAAGAAGTGGAGATTTGATGTCTAGATTATCCAATGATGTTAATGAAATAGAAATTTCCATCGTTAATTCTTTAGCTAATTTAATTAGTTCTTCAATAATGGTTTTTTTTCATTTGTTCACTTTGTTTTTTATGAGTTATCATTTAACATTATTTGCTTTTTTATTACTTCCTTTAATGGGTACTTTTATTTCCATTATAGGAAAAAGTTTCAAAAAAGAAGCAAGAGGAGCTCAAAATCAGTTAGGAAAACTATTTTCTTTTATAGAAGAAACTTTAAATTCCACAAAAATTATAAATATTTTTCATGCTGAAAATAAAATGCAAAAAAGATTTGAAAAAGTATCTGAATATCAAAAAATACTTTCTTCTCGTGTTAATAGAAAAAAAGAATTAGCTGCTCCAACAAGTGAATTATTAGGTTCCATTACAATGATTTTAATCATTTGGTATGGTGGAAAACTTTTTTTGGAAAAAAAAGGTATGGAACCAGAAACACTTTTTCCTTTTGTAGGATTATTTTTTCAAATTATTAACCCAGCAAAGAGTTTAGTAAATTCTGTATCTAATGTTCAGAAAGGAATAGCTTCTGCAGAACGTATTGTGGAAATATTAAATACTAAATGTATATACAATGAAAAAATTAGATCAAAATCTATTTCTCGTTTTGAAAACGAGATTTTATTTAAAAATGTAACATTTATTTATAAAAAATCTGTTCTAATTAAAAATTTAAGTTTTTCTTTAAAAAAAGGAAAAACAATAGCTTTAGTAGGAAGATCTGGAAGTGGAAAATCTACTATAGCTAATTTATTAGCTAATTTTTATGATGTAACATACGGAAAAATAACTATTGATGGAGTTAATATTAAATATTTAAGGATTAAAGACTATAGAAAATTATTAGGAATGGTAACTCAAGAACCAGTTCTTTTTAATGATTCTATTTTCAATAATATATCATTAGGTATAGAAGAAAAAATATCGGTTAATTCTGTAATAAAAGCAGCTAAAATTGCAAATGCACATTGTTTTATAGAAAAACTTCCAAAAGGATATAATACTGTTATTGGATATAATGGAAATAAATTATCTTTAGGGCAAAAACAGAGAATTAGTATAGCTAGAGCAGTCTTTAAAAACCCATTGATCATGATTTTGGATGAAGCTACTTCCTCTCTAGATACAGAATCAGAAATTGCAGTTCAAGTAGCATTAAATAAAATGATAAAAAATAGAACGTCTATCGTAATAGCTCACCGATTATCTTCTCCCATTATTCAAAATGCAGACAATATTATTGTTTTAGAAAAAGGGAAAATCATAGAACAAGGCCAGCATAAAGCTTTAATTAATAAAAAAGGAACTTACTGTAAGCTAATGAACTTGCAAAGTTTTTAAAAAATGGATTTTGTACAATCTATTAAAGAAATTATTGATCATCCTCTTTTATCTATCACTATTATAGGAAACCTATTTTTAATAGAAAGCATTTTATCCATAGATAATGCAGCCATATTAGCTTCTATGATTGTGAATCTGAAAAAAGAAGATAGAAAAAAAGCTATAAAATATGGAATTATTGGAGCTTATTTTTTTAGAGGATTATGTTTGCTGTTCGCTTCTACATTAATAAGAGTATGGTGGTTAAAACCATTGGGAGGTTTATATTTAATTTTCGTAGGATTAAATTATTTTTTAACAAAAAAAATTTTTTTACCAAAAAATTCCAAAAATGTAAAAAAAAAAGATTCCCTTTGGAAAATTGTTCTCTTCGTAGAAATTATGGATTTATCTTTTTCCATTGACAATATTTTTGCTTCTGTTGCGTTGTCAGAAAATTTTTTATTAATTTTTTTAGGTGTATTTATAGGAATTCTATCTATGAGATTAATTGCTCAATTTTTTATTCAATTAATGGAAAAATTTCCAGAATTGAAAATTTCTGCTTTTTTCATAATCATCATTCTCGGAATGAAACTTATTTTTTCTCCTTATATTTTTTTCATATCCGATGGAATATTTTCGTTATTAACTTTTTTTATATTTATTATTCCTATTTTTTTTTCATTAGGGAAAAAAATAATATCAAAAAAATTAAAATAATATAGTAATAGGATCTTCTAAAAAATTTCTAAGAGAATGAATATAACTACTTCCTACAGCTCCGTCTATAATTCTATGGTCACAAGACAAAGTAATTTTCATGATACTTCCTATTTCTATCTTAGAATCCTTGATAATTGGTTTTTTCATAATAGAACCTATAGATAAAATAGAAGAATTGGGAATATTAATAATAGAAGTAAAAGATTCTATCCCATACATTCCTAAATTAGAAACTGTAAAAGTGCTGTTTTCTATTTCTTCCGGTTGTATTTTTTTTAATTTTGAACGTAATACTTTGTCTTTGATTTCTTTAGATATTTGTAATAATGACTTTTTATCTGCATTACGAATAACTGGAACTATTAACCCATCTTTTACTGCTACAGCTACTCCAATATGAATATGTGAATGAAGTATAACTTGATCTTCATTCCAAGATACATTCATATATGGATTTTTTTTCAAAGATTGAGCTACTGATTTTATAATAATATCATTAAAGGATATTTTATCTTCTAAAGAAAGTTTATCATTTAACTTTTTCCTGAATTTAATTAATTTATCTACATTTATTTCACTAAATAAATAATAATGCGGAGCAGAAAATTTAGAAAAAGTTAAATGTTTTGCTATTCTTTTTCTCATAGAAGAATGAGAAATTTTTTGATTTATTTCTTTTTCCTTTAACTTAAATTTTGTTTTTTCATAATATTCAATGTCTCTTTTAATGATTCTTCCATTTTCTCCACTTCCTTTCTTGATATCTTTTATAGATATTCCTATTTTTTTAGCCATTTTTTTTGCTAAAGGAGAAATGAATATTCTATTTTCTTTATATTTTGGATATTTGTTATTCTTTTTTTCTTCTTTTTCTTTTATTTTATGTTTCTGTTTTTCTTTTGATTTCGACTCCGAAATTAGATGACTGATATCTTCCCCTTTTTCTCCTATTATCGCTAATATATCATTTACGCATGTTTTTTCCCCTTCTTGAACCCCAATAAAAAGTAAAACACCACTAATATCTATTTCAAAATCTTGAGTAGCTTTATCTGTTTCTATTTCAGCTATAATATCTCCTTCAGAAACTTTATCTCCTATTTTTTTATTCCATTTAATTACAGTCCCCTCTTCCATTGTATCACTTAATTGGGGCATGGATATTATTTCTGCCATGATTCTAAAGTATTTTTTTGATCATTCATCACGAAGTTTTAAATTTTATCTAAAAAAGGATAATTGTTTTCGTTGTAAACAGCATCATACATTTCTTCTAAAGAAGGAAAATCCGATTTCTCCGCAAATTTTACACAGGATTCTACTTCGTTTTTCACTTCATTATCTATAGCATTTAAATTATCTATAGTTTCCCATTTATTTTTTAAAATAGTATTTTTCAATTTTAAAATAGGATCTCTTTTTTTATAAGAAAGTACTTCCTCTCTGCTACGATATAATTCAGAATCTGACATAGAATGTCCTCTGTATCTGTATGTTTGAATCTCTAAAAAAGTAGATCCTTCTCCTCTTCTAGCTTTTTCTATGGCAATAGAAGCTGCTCTTGCTATTTTTTCAGGATTCATTCCGTCTACAGTATAAGAAGGCATACCATATGATAAACCTATTTTATAAATTTCTTTTACATTTGTACTTCTTTCTACAGAAGTTCCCATAGCATATTTATTGTTTTCACATATGAAGACAACAGGAAGTTTCCATATCATAGACATATTCAATGTTTCATGTAAAGATCCTTGTCTTACAGCACCGTCTCCCATAATAGTTAAAGTAACTGCATTTCTATTAAAATATTTATCAGCAAAAGCAATTCCAGCTCCTAATGGAATTTGTCCACCTACAATTCCATGTCCTCCATAAAAACGATGTTTTTTACTAAAGATATGCATAGACCCTCCTAGACCACGGGATGTTCCTGTTTTTTTTCCTAAAAGTTCAGCCATCACTTTTTTTGGATCTACACCCATAGATATAGGAATGATATGACATCTATAAGCAGTGATAATTTTGTCTTTAGTCATATCCATAGCATGGGTTAATCCTGCAGGAATGGCTTCTTGTCCATTATATAAATGTAAAAATCCTCTAATTTTCTGTTTTAAGTATAGGGAACGACATTTATCCTCAAATTTTCTCCAAAAAGACATATCCTTAAACCATTTAAGATAGGTTTCGGTGGTAATTTCTTTCATAAGAAAAAATTTTATGATATTATCTATCTATGATAATGCAAATTTAATCTTTAAAGACTCAATATACAAAGAATAATTAAATTAAATCAATAATGCTTTCCAATGCTATTTTTCTTGAACCTTTAATAAGAACATAATCAATTTTTTGAAATGGGTGTTTTTTGATCCAGTTAATAAATTTTTCTTTATTTATAAATTTTCTTACTTTAGGAGAAGTTTTCAACTTAGCATTGAAAAAAATTTCTCCAATTAAGAATGTTATATTTATGTTACTTTTTTCTAAAAAAGAAATTATTTTTTCATGTTCATAATTAGAATACAATCCTAATTCCAACATATCTCCTAATATAGAAATTTTATTTCCTTTAATATTATTATTAAAAAAAGTTAGAGATTTGATCATGCTAGTAGGATTTGCATTATAACAATCTATAATAATTTTCATATTTTTTCTATTAATAATCTGAGAACGATAGTTTTTTGGAATATATTTTTCTACAGCATTTTTTATTTTTTCTATAGGAACTTTAAAATATATTCCAATGGATATGGCAGAAGCTATGTTGTGTAGATTATAATTTCCTACTAATGGAGAACAAACTTTCATATTATCAATATATAAAATTGATTCTAAATGAGATTCTTTCCATAAATATTTAATTTTTATATCTGATTTTTTTTTTTCAGAAAAAATGTATCTATTCATACCTGTACTTTCGTTTAATTGAATAGGATCATCTCCATTGACAAATACCACTTTTTTATTCTTTTTTAAAAAATGATATAACTCTAATTTTCCACGTATAATTCCTTTTACACTTTGAAATCCTTCTAAATGAGCTTTTCCAAAGCTAGTTATATATCCATAATCAGGTTTAATGATAGAACACATTTTTTCGATTTCTTTTTCATGATTAGCTCCAATTTCTATAACAGATATTTCTGCATTTTTAGGCATGGAAAGTATAGTTAATGGAATTCCTATATGATTATTGAAATTATCTTTAGTAAAATGAATTTTTTTATATTTTTGAAAAAGAACAACTTTAATAAGTTCTTTTGTAGTAGTTTTTCCGTTACTCCCGGTAATAGCAATAATAGGAATATGACGTAATTGAAACCTATGATAGGAAGCTAATTCTTGTAAAAAGAATAAAGTATCATCTACTATAATAATTTTTTCACAAGCAGAAATACTTTTATCATCTACTATAGCTAACAATGCTCCATTTGAAATTGCTTCTTTAGAGAATTGATTTCCATTAAAATTTTTTCCTTTTAAAGCTATAAAAATAGACCCTTGTTTGACTTTTTTGCTATTTGTTTCTATTCCGGAAGAATTTATATACAATTGATATATATTTTTAATGTTCATTTTTGAATTGAATTAAAGTAAATCTTTTTCAAGTTTCATTTTTAAATTATTTATATTAGTTATAATAGTTCTTTTTTGATCTTTAATATAAGATATATAACCTGTTTCTTCAGAAATGACCAGACATATAGCATCTGTTTTTTCAGATAAACCGATAGCGGATCTATGACGTAGTCCTAAACGTGATGGAATCTCATTATTGTAAGATACAGGAAGAATAGCTCTTGTTCTCACTATCTTATTTCCTATAATTACTACTGCTCCATCATGTAATGGGCTATTTTTGTAGAAAAAACTTTCTAGAATAGGAACATTCACTTTAGCATCCATTTTATCTCCATTTTGGATAAATTCTTTGATATCTTGATGCAATTGAATAACTATTAAAACTCCTGTTTTATCTCCTGAAAAAATGGCGCAAGACTTTACTATACTATCTATAGTTTCAGTTTTTATAGAAACACTGGATTTTTTCAAAAAAAGAGAAAATATGAATTTTTTAAAAAAAATTTTGCTTCCTACTATAAGTAAAAATTTTCTAATTTCTGGTTGAAAAACAATGATTAATGCTAAAAATCCTCCTTTGAAAAAAGCACTAATAACTATGCTTAGGAGTTTCATTTTATAAATTTCTACTATTTTCCAGAAAATAAAAGTTGCGATAATTCCATAGAAAATATTTAGAGCAGCAGTTCTATAAACTAATCTATAGACTTGTAATAAAATAATAGATACTAAAAATATATCTATAATATCAATAACAGATATATTTAAAGAATATAATAATGAAAAAAAGAATTTGTACAAAAGCAAAAGTAATACTAAAATTTTTTAGTGTATCATTCAATTTTATTGTAATATTGTACTAATTTAATACATTCCTTTGCTTCTTTTACGTCATGTACACGAAGTATTTTAGATCCATTTAATAATGATATAGTATGAATGATTGAAGTTGCATTTAATGATTTTTCACAAGAAATTTTTAAAAGATGTTTAATCATAGATTTTCTAGAAATTCCTATTAAAATTAAATGATCTTGAAATCCTAATAGAGACAAATGTTTTAATAATTGAAAATTTTGTTTTAATGTTTTTCCGAATCCAAATCCGGGATCTAAAATAATGTCGTTAATTCCATTTTCTTTTAAAAAGAAAATATTTTTCGAAAAAAAATTATTTATTTCTATAATTACATTATTTTGATAATATGGATTGTTTTGCATATTTTCAGGAATACCTTGCATATGATTTAATATATATGGAATTTTAAGTTTTCCAAGTAAAGGAAACATGTTTTTGTCTAATCTTCCTCCTGATATATCATTTATCATTACAACTCCTTCTTCAACAGCTAATCTTGCAACTTTGCTTCGAAAAGTATCTATAGATATTCTAATATTTGGAAAATTTTTTATAATTTTACGAATAGGCTTGATAACTCTTTTTATTTCCTCTTCTTCTGTTATAAGTTTTGATTTTGGACGAGTAGAACAGCCTCCAATATCTATGAAATCAGAACCTTCATTTAACAAATTTTCTACATGTTTCAATATGTTGTATTCAGAATCTAACTTTCCTCCATCATAAAAAGAATCAGGAGTCAAATTAACTATTCCCATAATTTTTGGTTCATCTAAAGATAATAAAGATCCTCTACAATTAATTATCATTTTAAAAATTATTTATTTGTAATTTATCATCATGTATAAAACCATATCATATCAACAAAAATAAAATTAATCAACATGAATCATACTTCTATTGATTTCATTATTAAAAAGTGTAGGAAATTATTTTTAGATAAATTAAAAGATTATGATCTATCATGGAAACTTTTAAAAAATTCTTCTATAATAGATCAAATTCTTATTAAAATAATTCGTATAAAAAATATTCAATCAAAAGGATATCAAGAAATCAAAGAAGAAAAAATAACAGATACGTATATGGATGTTATAAATTATATCGTAATTATTTTAATTAAATTGGATATTTTTTTTGTATTAAATTTTGATAAAATATCATGTCATGATGTTATTTTTCTTTATAATAAAAAATTTGAAAAAATAAAAAATTGTATTCACGAATATTCTCCACAAAAAATATTTTCTATTAACAATGTTCTCAAAAATATTTTATACTTAAAAAAAAATGAAGAAGAAGTTCCATTCAAAAAATTAGAAAAAATCTATTTCAAAATATTAATCGAAACTATTTTTTTATTAAAAAAATTTGATACAAAAATATTTATTGTTTTGTTTTTTATATTATATTAATTAAATTGAAAAATGAAGAAAAAGATTATCATTGCAAATTGGAAAATGAATCATGATTTTCATAAAACTACTTCTTTTCTTAGAAATTTTTTGAAAATTGTTTTAGAAAAAAAAATAAATCATAATAAAGAAATTATTATTGCTCCTTCTTTTCCATTTTTACATATTTCCAATCAGATTTTACAAGGAACTAATTTGAAAATTGCAGCTCAGAATATTCATCAAATGAAAAATGGTTCATATACAGGTGAAGTATCAGCTTCTATGTTAAAATCTATAGGAATTTCTCAAGTTATATTAGGACATAGTGAACGAAGAAAATTTTTTTTGGAAAATAATGATATATTATTAAAAAAAATAAAAATAGCATTAAAATATGGATTACATATTATTTTATGCGTAGGAGAAACAGGTTTTGAAAGAAATCAAAATCAACAATTTAATGTAATAAAAAATCAGTTAGTAGAAACAGTTTTTAATTGTTCTGCAGATGATATTATATTTTTTCATATAGCATATGAACCAGTATGGGCTATTGGAACAGGAAAGAATGCAACGTACAAACAAGCTCAAACAATGCATGAATACATTCGTTCTTTATTTTTAAATAAGTATGGAAAAAATATTTCTAATGAAATATCCATTTTATATGGAGGTAGTATCAGTAATCTTAATGCAAGAAATTTTTTCTTGCAAAAAGATATAGATGGAGGTCTTGTTGGAAATTGTTCCCTAGAATTGGATAAATTTTTAGAAATCATTCAGTCTTAATACTACTTCATATAGGCCTCGTAGCTTAATTGGATAGAGCATCTGATTACGGATCAGAAGGTTATGGGTTCGAGTCCCTTCGAGGTCGCGTTGAACTCTACTAACCCAAATAGGGTTTAAGAATTTTACTTCTAGAAGAATGTTTTAGTCTTTTTAGTGCAATACTTTCTATTTGTCGAACTCTTTCTCTTGTTAAATCGCAGGACTGTCCTACTTCTTCTAAAGTCATTGGAGGAGATCCATTTAATCCAAAATGTAAAATAATAACACGACGTTCTCTTTCACTTAAAGTTTCTAAAATTCTTTTTATGTCTTTTCGTAAGGATTCTTTTTCTAAATGTTCATCTGGACGAGGGGATTCATCAGATCTCACTAAATCATATAAATTGGAATCTTCCCCTTCTATTAAGGGAGCATCCATAGAAACATGTCTACCTGAATTTTTTATAGATTCTTCTATATCTTTTTCATTCATGTTTAAATATTCTGCTATTTCTCTAGCAGAAGGAGTTCTTTGCAACTCTTGTTCTAATTGTGCAAGAGTTTTTAATATTTTGTTAAGCAAAGCTAACTTATTTGTAGGTTGTCGAATAGAACGTGATTGTTCTGCTATAGCTTGTAAAATTGCTTGTCTTATCCACCAAACAACATAGGATATACATTTGAATCCTCTGGTTTCATCAAAACGTAATATTCCTTTTATCAAACCTAAATTCCCTTCATTAATTAAATCACATAAACTTAATCCTTGATTTTGATATTGTTTAGCAACAGAAACTACAAAACGTAAATTTGCATTTACTAGTTTATCGATAGAAGAAGAATCTCCTTCTCTTGCTTTACGAGCGTATTCCACTTCTTCTTCCGGTGTCAATAATGGAATTTTTCCTATTTCATGAAGATATTTATCTAAAGATTCAGATTCACGATTAGTTACTTGTTTAGTAATTTTAAGTTGTCTCATTGTTCTTTTTTTTTAATCATTTTTTTCCTGGACGAGGAATAAGCACTTTTCTGGAAAGCTTCATTTTTTTATTTTTTTCATCTATGCCCATGAATTTAACATCTATAATATCACCTATATGAAGCTCTTCCTCTATATGATTTAATCTTTTCCATCCTATTTCCGATATATGTAATAGCCCTTCTACCCCTTTAGCTATTTCAACAAAAGCTCCAAAATCTTTTATAGTTTTTACTTTTGCCTTATAAATTTTTCCTAATTCAGGGACAAAAGTAATTTGTTTAATTCTATCAATAGCTTTTTCGATTTTTTCATCGTCCTTACCGATTATTTCAATGTATCCCAAATCTCCTTTTTCTTCGATTAATATGTTTGTATTGGTGTACGACTGTATTTCTTGAATGACTTTTCCTCCTGGACCTATGACTGAACCAATAAAATATTTAGGAATATTAAAAGTATATATTTTTGGAGTATTAGGTTTCATTTTTTCTCTATATTTAGGAAGAACTTCTAGCATTTTTTTCAAAATAAAAATTCTTCCTTCCAAAGCTTGCATCAAAATTTGATTTAAAAGATCATATGTAAAACCCTGTGTTTTTTTGACATCCATTTGACAAGCAGTAATGCCATGTTTTGTTCCCGTTACTTTAAAATCTAAATCTCCAAAGTGATCTTCTTCTCCTATTATATCCGATATAATAATTTTTTTTTCATCTTCCATAAATAATCCCATTGCAATACCAGAAACTGGATTTTCAACAGAAATACCAGCATCCATCAAAGCTAAACTTGCAGCACACACTGTAGCCATAGAAGAAGATCCATTAGATCCTAGAATATCTGAAACAACACGTATAGTATACGGGTTATCAGGTATAATATTTTTTAATGCACGTTGAGCCAAATTTCCATGACCAATTTCACGCCTGGAAACACCTCTTATTGGACGTATTTCTCCTGTTGTAAAAGGTGGAAAATTATAATGCAAGTAAAATTTTTCCTGATTTTCGATAACAACATTATTTATTTTATTAGCATCTAATGATGATCCTAATGTTACTGTAGTGAGAGATTGAGTTTCTCCTCTGGAGAATAAAGCAGAACCATGAACTCCTGGTAAATAATCTACAATACCATAAATTGGACGGATTTGTTTACTTGTTCGACCATCTAATCTAATTCCTTTTTTTAAAATTAAATTTCTGGTTACCTTTTTTTTAATTTCTTCATAAAATTGATCAATAAAAATTTCTTTTTTTTCTATTTTTTCTTCTGTTAATAATTTTTTTTTAAAATTTCTTAAAATAATTTTCTCTTGAATAGATCTAGTTTTTTTGTCCAAAAAATTTTTGTAAAGTTTTTCAATTTCTTTATAGGAAAAAGAAAAAAGTTCTTTTTTTAAAGATTCATTTTCACATTCTTTTACTTTTTTTTCTTCTTCTGATTCATTTTTTTCTAAGAAAAAAAAACTATTCCTTGATAATTTTTCAGACAAACGTATTTGAGCTTCTATTTGAGGTTTAATTGCTTCATGAGCTTTAATAATAGTATTTAAAAATTCGTTTTCTTTTATTTCTTTCATTTCCCCTTCTATCATAATAATAGAATTAGTAGACGCTCCTACTATCAAATCTATATCTGCTTCTTTCAATTGATCTAAACTTGGATTAATAATGAATTTTTTTTTTAAACGTACAATACGTATCTCAGATATAGGACCGTAAAAAGGAACTCCTGACACACATAGAGCTGTTGAAGCAGCCAATCCAGCTAATCCATCTGGTAAAACAGTTTTATCATATGATAATAAAGAAATCATAATTTGTATTTCTTTCTTGAACCATTCTGGAAATGTTGGCCTTAAAACACGATCTACTAATCTCATTGTTAATATTTCTTCATCAGAAGGCCTTCCTTCTCTCTTTATAAATCCTCCAGGAATTTTTCCTCCTGCGGAATATTTTTCTCTATAATCTACTGTTAAAGGCAAAAAGTTTGGTTCATTTTTTACTTCTTCTTTGGAAACAACTACAGTAGCTAATAACATAGTATTTCCTGCACGAACTATAGCAGCTCCATCCGCTTGTCTAGCTAATTCTCCTGTTTCAATAATGATAGTACGACCATCTTTAAGCATAATGGTTTCTTTAACTATATCTGGCATATTTTATTCTTTTTCTTTCTATTACTATTTATTTTCTTAATCCTAAATGTTTAATTATATTTTTGTACCTGTTTGGATCACGTTTTTCTATATATTTTAAAAGTTTTTTTCTTTTTCCTACTAATTTTACCAAAGCTCTTTCTGTATTGAAATCTTTTTTGTTATTTTTCAAATGATTGCTTAAATGATTAATTCTGTACGTGAATAAGGCAATTTGTGCTTTTGAAGAACCTGTATCGTAAGCAGATGTTTCTCCATAAGTCTTAAATATTTCTCTTTTTTTATCTGCAGTCATAAAAGTCATAAATTTAAAGTTTCTTTTCTATTTCTAGAATGGAGTCTAAATATTTTCTATCATTAGATAAACGAGGAATTTTATTTTGTCCACCTAATTTTTTATTTTTTTTTAACCAGTTATAAAACAAACCATTTTTAGCTACATGTATAACAGGAGGACCAAGAACGATATTCTTATATCGTTTAATTTCATAATCTGAATTAACAGACTTTAATTCGTTATCTAAAATATCTCTAAAATAATATAAATTTTTTGGATGTTTCTTAAATTCTATAATCCATTCATGAGAACCAGAATTTTTTTCTCCTATATAAATAGGTCCTGCTGTGTATTCGTGAATAATGGAATCTGTTTTTTTACAAGTAGCATTTAAAGCTTTTTCTGCGTTTTCAATAATTAATTCTTCTCCAAAAGAATTAATATAATGAGTAGTTCTTCCTGAAATCGAAATTCTATATGGTGATATACTACTAAATTTTATAGTATCTCCAATTATATATCTCCATAACCCAGAATTTGTTGAAACAACTAGAGCATAATTTTTCTTTAATTCTACTTTATCAATGGGTATAATTTTCGGATTTATTTTATCTATATCTTCTACAGGAATAAATTCATAAAATATTCCATGATTTAATAAAAGTAAAAGATCTTCAACTTTTCTTTGATCTTGTATAGCAAAGAATCCTTCTGAAGCACTATATACATCGTAATAATGAATAGACTTTTCAAATAGATTCTGATATTGAAGGATGTAAGGTTTCAAACTTACTCCTCCATGAAATATTACTTCTATATTAGGCCATATTTCATTTATTTTTTTTTTATCGAATTTTTTTAGTAATCTTTTCAAAAATATTAATAACCAAGAACAAACACCAAACAAAATGCGAACATCTTTCAATCCTGTTTCTATTACTATATTTTCTAATTTTGTTTCCCATTCACTCATTAAAGCTGTTTTTTTTCTAGGAATACAAATTTTTTCTGCCCAAAAAGGTGTGTTTTTAATTAAAATAGAAGATAAATCTCCATAAAATGTGTTGTAATTTTTATATAATTCATGGCTTCCTCCTAAACGAACAGCTTTCCCAAAAAATATTTCTGTTTTTGGATGATTATGAATATAAATAGATAACATGTCTTTTCCTGCTTTGTAATGACATTCACTCATAGATACATTAGTTACAGGAATATATTTACTTTTTGTACTTGTAGTTCCAGAAGATTTAGCAAACCATTTAACTTTTCCTGGCCATAAAATATTTTTTTCTCCTCTTCGTATCCTTTTGATAACAGATTCTAAATCTGAATACTTACATATAGGAATTCTTTCAGAGAATTGTTGATATTTCTTTATGTCACGAAATCCGTATTTTTTTCCAAACTCAGTATCTTTTGCGTACAAAATCAATTGATTAATCAATTGATTTTGTACTTCTATTGGATAACGCATAAAAAATTCTATGTCTTTAATTCTTTTTTTGAGAAAAGTAGATGTTAAATATCCAGATAAATACTTTATCATTACGAGAAAAAATTTAGTTAAAAATTAAGGATAAAAAATGAATTTTATTTTTTTGATAAATAAACAGAAGCAATTTCAAATGTTAATTTTTTTATATAAATCGTGTTAAATTTATGATAACTTAAAAGTTTATTCATTTTGTTTTCACAATAAAAAAATGATTGAATAGACTTTGCTAAATAATTGTAAGCAAAATGATTATTTGATAGAAAATTCCCTATTCTATTCATTATGAAATGAGAATAAAAATAATAAATTTTATTTATCCAATAATTGGAAGGCTTAGAAAATTCTAAAATTGCTAAAATTCCTAAAGGTTTAAGTATTCTATATATTTCTCTAAGAGAAAGATGAATATATTGAAAGTTTCTTATTCCAAAAGAAATAGTAACAGCATCAAAAGTTTCATTTGAAAATGGAATATATTGAGAATAACCTTTAATTAGTCTAATTTTTTTTTCTAAAAAATTATTTTTTATTTTTTTTTCTGCTTTTTTTAGCATTTTTTCAGATGGATCTAATCCTACAATACAAGAAGCATTATCAAATTTATTTGCCAATAAAATAGCTAAATCTCCTGTCCCAGTAGCTAGATCCAGTATACTTTTTATTTTTTTTCCTTTGTTAAATTCTTTATTAAATTTATCTAATAAACAAATTATTTTTTTTCTCCAAAAAAAATCTATTCCGAAAGATAATATATGATTAATAAAATCATATTTATAAGAAATATGATCGAACATATTTTTTATTTCTTCTTCTTTTTCTTGTATAGACTTCAGAGAATGTTTATTCATAATTTACTTTTGCTTTGTAAATTATGAATAAAAAATGGTTTTTTAATTCTTTTAAAGAAATTTTATTTTTATTTTGGATATTATTTGGATAATATATATGATTCGATCAATCATTACAGGAACTGGACATTATTTACCTAAAAAAGTGATAAAAAGTGATCATTTTTTGAAACATAAATTTTACGATAAAAAAGGATTCATAATTAATAAATCGAATGAAGAAATTATTAATAAATTTCAAAAAATTACGGAAATAGAGGAAAGAAGGTATATTGATAAAGGATTATTAAATTCGGATATTGCTACGATTGCAGCAAAAAGAGCTTTAATTGATTCTAAAATTTATAAAGAAAAAATAGATTATATTATATCGGCTCATAATTACGGAGATATTCATCCTATTTCTTATCAATCTAACTTAATGCCATCTATATCTTCTAAAGTAAAGAATAAACTTCAAATTAAGAATAAGAAATGTAGACCGTATGATATGATATTTGGATGTCCAGGATGGATAGAAGGAATGATTCTTGCCGATCAACTTTTACAATCAAAATGCGCTAAGAATATATTAATTACTAGTTCAGAGACACTATCTCAAGTTATAGATCCACATGATAGAAATGCTATGATTTTTTCGGATGGTGCTGGTGCTGCTGTTTTATCGGCTATAGAAGATTTTGAAAATGAAAAAAATGGCATTATTCATTATGATACTCAATGTAATAATAATGATGAACTGCATTATTTAAAAAATGGTCCTTCTTTAAATCCAAATTATAAAAAATCTTTGGTTAATATTAGAATGAATGGAAGAAGAATTTATGAATACGCATTAACAGAAGTTCCAAATATGTTAAAAAATATTCTTGATTATGCAGATTTGCATTTGAAAGATATTAAAAAAATTCTCATTCATCAAGCAAATGCAAAAATGGATTATGCAATCTTAAAAAGATTGTTAAAATTATACAATTACACATCCCTTAATGATTTATCAAAAATAATGCCAATGACTATAAAAAGATTTGGAAATTCTTCTGTAGCTACAGTACCTACTTTATTAGATTTAATCCTTCATAGGAAAATGCTCCCTCATGAAATAAAACCTGGGGATACCATATTAATGGCTTCTTTGGGAGCTGGAATGAATATTAATGGAATGATTTATCGTTTTCCAACTAAAAAAATATAAAACTTTATGAAAAAAAAAATACATCCGGAAGATTACAGACCTGTTGTTTTTAAAGATATTAATAATGAAAAAACTTTTATTTGCAGATCAACAGTAAAAACAAAAGATTTTATTAAAATAAACGGATTTAGTTATCCGTTGTATAAAATGGAAATATCTAGTTATTCACATCCATTTTTTACTGGAGAAAAAAGGTTTTTAGGAAAAACGGGCCCAGCAGAAAAATTTAAGAAGAAATATGAAAAATATAAAAAATTTTAGTGTTAAGTATATGAATGTAAATAATTTAATTAACTAAACTAAACATCGTAAATATGGATTTTATATTGTATGATGGAATAGAATGGAGAAGCTTATTTCCTATAACATTGACAAGATCTGTATCAGAAATTCGTTTGGGATTGTTCACTATCAAAGATAGATGGGAAAAATATATTGGGAATAAAGTATCTGGAATTGTTACACAACCATTTCTTTCAATGAAATATTCATTTAATTCATTAATAAATAATGAGTTTATTTATCATAATATATTACTAATCAATTCTTCGTTTCTTCCAAACGAAGAGTTGATTAATATGATATTTACCTTAAAAGAAAATGAGGCTGTTTTTTTTCAAGAAAAGATTGTAGTTGTAAAAAAAAATTTTTCCTCTTATGTAAAAAAAGAAAATTTAATTTCCTTTAAAAAGAAACATGAAATTAAAAATTTAATTCATATACAATATCCATGGGATATATTTATAAATAATAAAACTGTTCTAAAAAAAGATTTTGTTTTTTTTACAAAAGGGAAAAAATCTTTTTCTTTATTGGGAAAAAATTCTGTTCTTTGCAAGAACAGAATTTTTTTGGAAGAAGATATAAAAGCAAATAATGTTGTATTGAATGCTCAATTAGGACCAATATATATTGAAAAGGAAGTCGAAATAATGGAGGGATCTGTAATAAGAGGACCAGCATTTATTGGTAATAAATCCATATTAAATATTGGTTCAAAAATATATGGAGGAACAACTATTGGACGTTCTTGCAAAATAGGTGGAGAAATTATAAATTCCGTAATTTTTTCTTATTCGAACAAAGCTCATGATGGATTTTTAGGAAATACTGTTTTAGGAGAGTGGTGCAATTTAGGAGCTGGAACTAATGTTTCTAATTTGAGAAATGATTATGGGAAAGTAACAGTTTGGAATTATGAAAAAAAAGATTTTATTCCTATTGATATACAATTTTTTGGTATGATTGTAGGTGATCATTCTAAATCTGGAATAAATACTCAATTTAATACAGCTACAGTGGTAGGAGTTAGTGCTAGTATTTTTGGATACGGATTTTCACCTAGGTATGTTCCTTCTTTTTCTTTTGGTGGAATACAAAAAAAAAAAAAGATACCTTTTCATCAAGTTTGTACAACTGCTGATATTATGATGAAAAGAAGGAACCTATATTTTTCCATTTTAGATAAAAAAATTTTGGAATATTTGTATCAATTATTGGATATTTAGGGAAAGGTAATGTAAAAGAAAAATTTTTTAAACTTATAGATAGATTAAATTCATAAAATATGCTGAAACATAATTTGGGTTATCCTCGAATAGGAATACAGAGAGAATTAAAAAAAGCTTGTGAAGCTTATTGGTCCAATAAAATTAATTCGGAAGAGTTATTTCAAGTGGGGAAAAAAATAAGGAAAGAAAATTGGAAGATACAGGAAATGGCAAATTTAGATCTTATTCCATGTAATGACTTTAGTTTTTACGATCATGTTCTAGACATGTCCTTTTTATTAGGATCTATTCCAGATTCTTATCTTTCCGTTCCAATTGAGAATAATATTGATTTATATTTTTCTATGGCAAGAGGATTTCAAGAAAATGGATTGGATATAAAGGCTATGGAAATGACTAAATGGTTCAACACAAACTATCACTATATAGTTCCAGAATTTAATAAAAATCAAAAATTTTATATTTTCTCTAAAAAAATTTTTGAGGAATTAGAAGAATTAAAAAAAATATTAAAATCAGTCAAAAAAATAAAACCTGTATTAATAGGACCAGTTTCTTACCTTTTTTTAGGAAAAGAAAAAGATAAATATTTTCATAGAATGGATTTAATTGAAAATATTGTTCCTGTTTATATAGAAATTATCAAAAATCTAAAGAATAAAGGAGTTGATTGGATTCAATTAGATGAACCAATTTTAGTCTTAGACATGTCTGAAAAAGAAAAACAAGCATTTACATATGCTTATAAAAAAATATCGAAATCAGAAAAAAATATTTTATTAACTTCTTATTTTGATGGAATTTTAGAGAATATTTCTCTTCTTAGAGATATTCCTATAAAATCTTTGCATATAGATTTAGTTGAAGATTCAAAACAATTGGAAAGAGTATTAAATTTTGTAAAAGAATCAAAAATAATTTTGTCCTTAGGGATTATTAATGGAAGAAATATATGGAAAAATAATTATACTCATTCAGTTAATAAAATAGAAAAAACAATAGAATCTATAGGATACGATCGTGTTATGATAGCTCCTAATTGTTCTCTTTTACATGTTCCTATAAATATAGAGTATGAACGATTTATTCATGAGGATATAAAAAACATAATGTCTTTTGCTCAACAAAAAATTTATGAATTAAATGATTTAGAATGTATTATAAAAGGGAATACAGATATTTTATTAAATAATTTCTCCTTACTAGAGAAATCTAGTAAATCTTCTATTTTTCATGATAAAAAAATAAAAGAAAAAATAAAAAAAATAAAAAATGAAGATATACAAAGAGAAAATACTTTTAATATTAGACAAATAAAACAAAAAGAAAAATTTAATCTTCCTTTGTTTCCAACAACTACTATAGGATCTTTCCCTCAAACAAAAGAAATACGAAGTTTGAGAAATAAATTTCGTAAAAAAGAATTAAATAAAGAGGAATATGATCAAAAAATACAATGTCTGATTGTAGATGTTATAAAAAAACAAGAAGAAATAGATTTAGACGTTTTGGTACATGGTGAATTTGAAAGAAGTGACATGGTAGAATATTTTTCAGATAAATTAAATGGAATTCTCTCTACTGAGAATGGATGGGTTCAAAGTTATGGTAGTAGATGTGTAAAACCTCCTGTTATTTATGGAGACGTTAGCCGTACTGGTGATATGACTATTGATTGGATATGTTTTGCTCAAAAAAAAACAAAAAAGTTAGTAAAAGGAATGTTGACGGGACCGGTTACAATTTTACAATGGTCTTTTGTAAGGGAAGATCAGCCTATTTATCATACTTCTTATCAAATAGCTTGGTCTATTAGGGAAGAAGTTTTATCTTTAGAAAAGTATGGAATACAAATAATTCAAATTGACGAACCTGCTCTTAGAGAAGGATTACCTTTGAAAAAAAAGAATTGGAAACATTATTTGAATTGGGCAATTCAATCTTTTCGACTATCTTCAAGTGGGGTAAAAGATGAAACTCAGATTCATACACATATGTGTTACAGTGAATTTAATGATATTATAGAACATATTGCAGACCTGGATGCGGATGTAATTACTATGGAAACTTCTAGATCCAAAATGGAATTGTTAAAAGCCTTTTCTGTTTTTTCTTATCCTAACGAAATAGGACCGGGAGTATATGACATACATTCTCCTAGAATTCCTACTGTAGAAGAAATTTTTGATTTAATAGAAAAAGCTTCTAAAAAGTTACCAATACAAAATATTTGGGTGAACCCAGATTGTGGCTTAAAAACTAGAAAATGGGAAGAAGTGTTAAAATCTTTGAAAAATATGACAGAAGCTGCAAAAATAGCAAGAATGAAACTATCCAATCGGCCTTCTTAATTTTTATATTTGTGTAAAAGTTTAGAAATGACTTTGAATAAAAGAGAAAAAATAATAAAAAAAGAGTTTCATGTCCTAAAGAATTGGGAAGAAAAATATGAATATTTGATAGACTTAGGAAATAAATTACCTAAAAAATCAGATGATTTTCGATCTGATGAAAAATTAATTCATGGATGTCAATCAAAAGTTTGGATGGATGCTCAATTAAAAAAATACCGTATTTTTTTCGAAGCAGACGGTGACGCTTTATTACCTAGAGGAATGGTAGCTCTTATGATTCGTATTTACTCAGGGTTATTGCCTTTTGAAATTATCAATTCAAATGCTAATTTTATTTATGAAATAGGATTTCAATCTTTTTTATCTCCTATTAGAGCGAATGGAATGCTTTTATTTTTAAAAAAAATAAAATTTTATGCCATAGCTTTTAATGCAAAAATTTCTATTGGTTTGAATAAGAATAGAGGTCTAATTTGAAAAAAATTGATATGTTTCATACTATTAATCCTGTGGATAATAAAATTTTAAAAACTTATTATTTTCTATCTGAAAAGGATATTAAAGCTAAATTATCTATAGCTGGTCATGCATATAAAAAATGGAAAAATTATTCTTTTAATTCTAAAGTTAAATGTTTAACAGCATTATATTTTTGCATGAAAAAAAATATAGAAATTATATCTCATTTTATTACCCAAGAAATGGGAAAACCTATTTATCAATCTCGTTTAGAAGTAAGTAAAAGCATAAATTTATGTGAATATTATTGTAAACTGAAAAAATCCATTTTCTTTCAAGAAATTCATACTGAATATGAAAAATCTTACGTAAGATTTGAACCTATAGGAGTTATATTAGGAATAATGCCTTGGAACTATCCTATTTGGCAAACTATAAGATCTACTATACCTAATTTATTATTAGGGAATGTAATTATTATTAAACCATCATTAAATACAACATCCTGTTGTATGATTTTGGAAAAAATGTTTGTAGAATGTGGATTTCCAGAAGGAATTTTTCAAATATTATTAATAGATGTTTCTAAAATAGAATCAGTTATATCGGACTCCGTAATACAAGGAGTTACATTTACTGGAAGTTCTTTATCTGGAAGTATTATAGGATCGTTATCTGGAAAATATATTAAAAAATCTATTTTAGAGTTAGGAGGTAATGATGCTTTTGTAATTATGAAAGATGTTGAAAATATCAAAAAAACGGCAAAATTAGCTATAAAATCCAGATTAAATAATACGGGACAAACATGTATTTCTGCAAAAAGATTTATTGTAGATAAATCTATTCTTGATGATTTTATAGATATAGTTATTCAAGAAATGAAAAAATATAAAAAAGGAAATTTATATCATGAATCTACTAAAATAGGTTATATATCTCGTTCTGATTTATCTGAAAAATTATATCAACAATATAAGAATATAATATCAAATGGAGGAAAGATTTGTTTAGAATCTAAGAGAAATGGAAATTTTTTTTCTCCTTCTTTATTGAAGATAGAAAAGGATAATCCTATAATCAGTAAGGAAGAAATTTTTGGACCAATAGGAATTGTTTCTTCTTTTTCTGTAGAAGAAGAAATTCCTAATATTGTCAATAATACATGTTACGGATTAGGATCATCTATTTGGACAAAAGATTTAGAAAAAGCAGAAACATTATCCAAAAAAATAGATACTGGTATGGTGTTTATTAATGAAATTGTGAAATCAGATGTTCGATTTCCTTTTGGAGGAGTAAAAAAATCTGGATACGGTAGAGAATTATCTATTTTCTCTATAAAAGAATTTTCCAATTGGAAAACAGTTATTATAAGTAAATCATAAGTTTTTTCTCATTCTTGCAACAGGAATATGCATTTGATTTCGGTATTTAGATACCGTTCTTCTAGCTATTAGATAGCCTTTTTTTTTGAGAATTTTAGATAAATTTTCGTCAGTAAGAGGTTTTTTTTTATTTTCCTGATCAATGGATTCTCCTAAAAGTTTCTTGATTTCAATAGTAGAAATTTCTTTTCCTTCTTTATTTTTCATTTTTTCCGAAAAAAAACTTTTAATTAAAAAAGTTCCATATGGAGTATTAACATATTTGCTATTGGCTACACGTGAAACTGTAGAAATTCCTACACCTATTTTTTGTGAAATATTTTTTAAAATCATAGGTTTTATTTTAATTCTATCTCCAGTTAAAAAATATTCTTTTTGATAATCCATAATTGCATTCATTGTTAACATAAGTGTATTTTGACGTTTTTTAATTGCGTCTACAAACCATTTTGCTGAATCTATTTTTTGTTTCAAAAAAACAATAGTATTTTCATTTTTTTTCAAATTTTTTGAAGATTTATAATTTCTTAACATTTCTAAATAGAAAGATGAAACCTTCAGTTCTGGTGTATTTATTTGGTTTAAAGATAATTCTAATTTTTTATCTACTATACAAATAGTAAAATCAGGAATTATATGATTTAAATTTTTTGTATTTTCAGAATAAATTATTCCTGGTTTTGGATTTAATTTTTCTATTTGATGAATAGATTTTCGTAAATTTTCTTTTGTTATTCCTAATTTTTTTTTTAGTTTTTGATAATGTTTTTTTACAAAACATTCAAAATTTGATTGTATAATTTTTTTTGCTATAATAACTTCTTTAGTCATTTTTTTTCTTCTTAATTGAAGAAGTAAACATTCTCGTAAATTTCTAGATCCTACACCTACTGGATCTAATTCTTGGATGTAGTTGACAATGAGTTTTTCTACTTTTTCTACAGAAACGGATATTCCGAGTATTAAAAGAATATCGTCTACGATAGATGTAATTTTTCTTCTAATATAGCCATTGTTATCTATATTTCCTAATATAAAATCTGCTATTAATAAATCTTCTTCTTTTAAACGAAAAGTATGTAATTGATTTTTTAAATATTCTTGAAAAGAAACTACAGAAGTAAGAGTAAGGTTTCTTGCTACACCGTTATTTTTGTGATTTATTTGAACATCTTCAATTTCATCATCATTCATATATTCATCGAATTCAGAACTATCTATAGATTTATTTTGATCTTCTATGATATCAAAATCATGATCATTCATTTCTGATTCTGAATTTTCTTCTTCTAAATCAGAACAATTTTCTTCTTCTAAGGCAGGATTTTCTTCCAATTCTTGTTGTACTTTTTGTTCAAAATCTAAAGTAGATAACTGAACTAATTTCATTAGTTTAATTTGCAGAGGAGAGAGTTTATGTTGTCCTTTTTGTAATAATTGCTGTTTTAACATAATTAAGATAAATATATGTTTTAAAACTCTGCATGATTTGGAGTTCTTGGAAATGGAATAACATCACGGATATTATTCATTCCTGTTATAAATTGAACTAAACGATCAAAACCTAAACCAAATCCACTATGAGGAACAGAACCGAAACGACGTGTATCTAAATACCACCAAAGTTTATTTTTGTCCGTATTTGTATCTTTTATGCGTTGTAATAATATTTCATAACGTTCTTCTCTTTGAGAACCTCCAATGATCTCTCCTATATCTGGAAATAAAAGATCCATAGCTCTAACTGTTTTTCCATCATTATTAATACGCATATAAAAAGCTTTAATAGAAGAAGGATAATCAAATACAACAACAGGAATTTTAAAATACTTATTGACTAAATATTGTTCATGTTCAGACTGTAAATCCATTCCCCAAACAATTGGATGAAAAAATTTCATATTTTGTTTTTTTTCTTCTTTGATAAGAATTTTTACAGCTTCTGTATAACTAATTCTTTTAAATGGAGATTTTAATACAATATTTAATCTTTCTAAAAGATGTTCTGTTTCATTTTTTTTATATTTTTTGAAGTGTTCGTTTAAAAAAGATAAATCTTCCATATTCTTGTCAAGAATATATTTTATAATAAATTTTAGAAAATCTTCAGCTAAATTTATATTTTCTTCTAGATCATAAAAAGCAATTTCTGGTTCTATCATCCAAAATTCTGATAAGTGCCGTGAAGTGTTGGAATTTTCTGCACGAAATACAGGCCCAAACGTGTATACTTTCCCTAATCCGAAAATAGCTGTTTCTGCTTCTAACTGTCCAGATACACTTAGGTAAGTTTTGCATTGAAAAAAATCTTTTGTATAATCTACTGGATTTTTTTTTAAATCCATGGTAGTAATTTGAAACATTTTACCACTTCCTTCACAATTAGAAGTAGTAATTATTGGAGTATGAACATAAAAAAAACCATGTTCATGGAAATATTGATGGATACAAAAAGCTATATGATGACGAATTCGCATAATACAGCTAAAAATATTTGTTCTGAAACGTAAATGTGCTTGCTCACGCAGTTTTTTAAAGCTATGTTTTTTAGGTTGCAAAATAGATTGTTGAAGAACACTAGAATCGACAAATCCATATACATTTATATCTGATGCATGCAATTCTATGCATTGTTTTTTCCCTATACTCTCTGTTACAGTTCCTATTACTTGAATTGAAGTTCCAATTGTTATTTTTTTATGATTTTTTTTTTTCAATTCTTGAGATAAAACAACTTGCAAATTTTTAATTGTAGATCCATCATTTAAAACAATAAAAATAGAAGAACGAAAAGAACGAATCCATCCTTTAACCAACACTTTTTTGTTTACAACAGTAATCCCTTCATCTAATAATTCTTTAATTGAATATTTTTTTACCATTATATTCTTAATATTTCTTTTTCCTTATAAAGGAATAAATTGTCTACTTTTTTTATATATTCACTTGTTATTTTTTGTATACGTGTTTCTCCTGATTTAGAAATATCTTCGGATATTTGTAATTTTCTTACATGTCTATTATTTTTTTTTCGGATGTTCCTTATGAGAACTTTTGCATGTTCTATTTGCAATTTAATTTTTTTTATGAGGTTTTTTCTTCCTTCTTCTGTAATAATTGGTAAATTTATATGAATAGATTCTCCTTTATTAGTTGGCATAAAACCTAAATTTGCATCTATAATAGCTTTGTCTATATGTGAAGTAATAGAACGATCCCAAGGATGAATAATAATATTCATACTATCTACAATCGTAATATTTGCTACTTCCATAAGCATGGAATGCTTTTCATAGCATTTTATTTTGATTTTTTCTAAAATAGAAACTACAGATTTGCTACCTAATCGAATACGATGAATGTCTTCTTTTAGTTGTTTCAAAATTTTTTCCATATCTCTTTTACAAGAACAAAAAATATTGTTTAATTCATCCATAATTTTATTTTTTTTTGGAAACTATAGTACCTATTTCTTCTCCAGAAATTACTTTTTTAAAATTTCCTTTTCTGTTAATATCAAAAATAATAATCGGTAAATTATTTTCATTTCCCAATATAAAAGCAGTTTGATCCATCACTTTGATCCCCATTTTATATACCATGTCAAAAGATATGCTTTTAATTTTTTTTGCATATTTATCTTTTTCTGGATCTGTTGTATAAATTCCATCAACTCTAGTTCCTTTTAACAATATATCAGCTTTTATTTCTATAGCACGTAAAACTGCGGCTGTATCTGTAGTAAAATAAGGATTTCCTAATCCTGCTACAAATATTACAACTCTTCCTCTTTCAAGATGATGAATAGCTCTATCTTTACCAAAAGGTTCTGCTATTTGATCCATTCTGATAGCTGTTTGAATGTAAGAACATATTCCTACATTTTCTAAATATGCTTGAAAAGCTATTCCGTTTATAACAGTAGCTAACATACCCATGTAATCTCCTTCTATACGATTTATAGTATTTTCCTTTATTCTAGAAAATCCTCTAAATATATTTCCTCCACCAATTACTATAGCTACTTGAGCTCCCATATCTACAACTTTTTTTACTTCTTCTGCATATTGTTGAAGACGAGTATAATGAAGTCCAAATTCATTAGTTCCCATCAAAGCTTCCCCGCTTAATTTCAATAGTGATCTTTTATACTTCATGAATTAGTATTTTTTATGAAAAAAGATATTATGGAAATATTCCTAATTTTTCATAAGAATCTACAATTTTGTTTATAGCAAGTATAAATGCTGCAGTTCGCATGTTATCTATTCTTGATGATTTTTTTATATCACGGATTTTATGGAATCCACTAATCATTGTATCTTCTAATCCACTTCTTACTAAATCAATCTCTCTTGGTCCTCTCAATATGATTTTTTTTTCTTCTTTTGAAATTTTGTTTTTGCATACAGTTTCAATAACTTGTAGTAATTCTGCATTCATGTTTTCGCTAAATTTTTTTTCCATACGTCCATAACGAACGTGGCTTAAATTTTTAAGCCATTCAAAATAGGAAACAGTAACTCCTCCCGCATTTAAATAAATATCAGGAACTATAATAATTCCTTTTTTTTCTAATATTTCATCTGCTTCTGGAGTGATAGGTCCATTTGCCGCTTCTCCAATAATTTTAGCCTTTATACGATTTGCATTATTCTTATGAATAACATTTTCTAATGCTGCAGGAATCAAAATATCGCATTCCAATTCTAAAGCGTTTTCTGTATTTTCAATATTTTTTGCTTTTGGAAAATTTAATATAGAACCTGTATTTTTCAAATGCGAAATAACTTTGGATATATTCAATCCTTTTTTATTATAAATAGCTCCTTCTCTTTCTGCTAAAGCTACAATAATTGCTCCAGCTTCATGAAAAAAAGTAGCAGCATGATATCCGACATTTCCTAACCCTTGTATTATAATTTTTTTTCCAACTAAACCAACATCAAGCCCTACAGAAGTCATATCTTCTTTCATTCTACATAGTTCTCGAATCCCATAAAAGACTCCTAACCCTGTTGCTTCTTTTCTACCTCTTACTCCTCCTTGAGACACTGGTTTCCCGGTAACACAAGCTAATGCGTCTACATCTCCAGGACGAATGGATAAAAAAGTATCAAAAATCCAACTCATTTCTCTTTCTCCAGTACCATAATCAGGAGCAGGTACGTCTATCCCCGGACCAATAAAATTTTTTTTAATTAATTCAGAAGTATAACGACGAGTTATTTTTTCTATATTTTCATATGATGTAGTTTGTGGATCAATTTTAATACCGCCCTTGGCCCCTCCAAAAGGAACGTCTACTATAGCACATTTGTAGGTCATCAGAGCTGCTAAAGTCATTATCTCATCCTGATTAACTTTGATACTATATCTAATTCCTCCTTTACAGGGAAGTTTATGGTGAGAATGTTGAACTCGATAAGCTTCAATAACTTTTATTTCTTTTTCTATTTTTACAGGAAAATGCATGCGATAAACAGCATTACAAGCTTTAATCTGTTCTAAAAGACCTTTTTCAATAGAAAGAAATCGTGTAGCTTTATCAAAATTTTTTTCTATACAATTAAAAAAACTGTATGTATCATTTTTATTTTGTTTTTTTTTGACATAAAAGTTTTTACACATTTTTTAGTTTTAGAAAATTAAAAATGCTATTGTTGAATACAAATCTACATTTTATAAATTTTAATATAAAACTTAATTTTATTGAGTTTTATATTAATAATGTAATATATTTATTATTTTTTTTGGGACTATAATTAATTTTTTAATAATTTTTTCTTTTAATAAAGATTTTGTTTTTGGATGATTTAAAATTTTATTTTTTATTTCTTGTGTAGAAATTCTAGAATCAAATTTTTCTGAAAATTTAAATTTTCCATTTAACATAATCGGATACGTTATTTCATCTACTATGAAATACTTTTGATTAAAAACTGGTATCGGACAATCAATAATAGATTTATTATTTCCTAATTTAAACCATAATTCTTCTGCTATATGAGGAGAAAATGGAGCTATTAATTGAACTAAAGGTTCCAATATTTTTCTTTTATTGCATTGTAACATAGTTAATTGATTTACAAAAATCATCAATAGACTGATAGATGTGTTGAAAGAAAAAGATTGTATTTTATTTTGTATATTTTTTATGGATTGATGTAAGATTTGTAATTCTTTGAATGTTGGATGAAGTTCACTAACTTGAAATTTATTCTCTTTATGAAATAATCTCCAAAATTTTTTCATAAAATTTTTTATTCCATTTATTTTTTGATCATCCCAAGGTTTTGACTGAGTGATAGGACCCAAAAACATTTCATATATTCGAAAAATATCTGATCCATATTTTTCACAAATATCATCAGGATTTATTACATTATATTTAGATTTAGACATTTTTTCCAATGTTCTCTTACAAAGAAAAATTCCTTTTTCCAATATGAAATTGGCATTACAAAATTCTGGTTTATTTTTTTTAAATTTTTCTATGTCCAATTCATTTTTCTTCTTTATTAAAGAAAGATTTACGTAAATTTCTTGAAATGAAATATTTTTTTCATTTTTCAATCCATAAGAAATAAAGGTATTTTCCCCTATAATTTTTAGTATAGAAGCAGAATAACTAAGTATCATTCCTGGGTTTAATATTTTTTTAAATGGTTCTTCAGCAGTAACCCATTCCCTATCTTTCAAAAATTTGTGCCAAAATCTTGCATAAATTAAATGACCTGTACTATGTTCAGATCCTCCAATATATAAATCAATATTATTCCAATAATGTTCTTTTTTTTTATCAAGAAAAAATTGATGGTTATGAACATCCATATACCTAAGAAAATACCAACTAGAACCGGCCCAACTTGGCATTGTAGAAGTTTCCATTTGAAATACATATTTATGATCAACTAATGTATTTGGAACGATTTTCATATTTTTTTCATCCCAAGCCCAATTTTTTGCTCTAACCAATGGAGATTCTCCATTTTTCGGATGATAATTATCTATTTTTGGGAGAATAAGAGGTAATTTATCTATAGGAATTGTTTTTGGAATATTTTTTTTAAAATAAATAGGAATTGGTTCTCCCCAATATCTTTGTCTAGAAAAAATAGCATCACGTATTTTGTAATTTGTTCTTTTCTTTCCTATTTTTTTTTCCAAAAAAACCTTTATAATTTTCTCTCTCGCCTGTTTTCTATTAAATCCATTTAATAATTCAGAATTAATACATATTTCATCATTTTTTTGATTTTTTTCATAAACTTTGATAATTTCTAATTCAAATTTTTTAGCAAATATTTTACTATTTTCTTCATGTCCAGGAATTCCTAAAATAGATTTTTTATGATGATTGAAAAAAAAGAAACTGCTAATATAAATAGGAATCTGTTTGCTTTTAATGAAAGGATGAAAAACATAGTTTCCTGTAAAAATTCCAGAAGGGATCTTTACATCTTCATTGACAGGAATATCCTGCATAAGGAATGCTAAAACATTTTTTTTTTGAAAATGAACACTGATTTTATCTGCAAGAGGATGATCTGGAGATAATATAATAAAAGTTAATCCAAATATCATTTCTGGATGAGAAATAAAAAATTCAATCTTATTGATTTGATTAATAGGATAAACAATTTTTAAAAAAAAAGAGATTCCTATTGACTTTCCTATCCAATTAGATTGCAATTTTTTTAAAGATTGAGAGCATTCAATAGAACTTAATCCTTTGATAAGTCTTTCTGCATATGCACTAATTCTTATATGCCATTGCAACATTTTTTTTTTGTATACTGGATACCCCCCCCTTTCACTTTTCCCATTTTTTATTTCATCATTAGCTAAAACAGTACCTAATCCTGGACACCAGTTTACTATATTCTTACATAAGAAGGCTAAACGATAATCTAAAAGAATAGATTCTTTTTCGTAAAGACTTAATTTATTCCATGTTTTTGAACTGAATTTATAATTGGAAGGAGTGCTTGCCTTTATGAATAAATTTCCGTTCTTATTAAATTCTTTAATTAAAGAATCTATAGGTTTAGCCTTTTCACAGTCTTTATCGTACCAAGAATTGAAAATTTGAATAAACATCCATTGGGTCCAACGATAATAACTAGGGTCACTAGTGTAAAATTTACGGGCCCAGTCAAAAGAAAGTCCTATTTTATCCATTTGATTTCGATAATTCTGTGAATTTTGAAAAGTTGTCTCGTAAGGATGTTTTCCAGTTTGAATTGCATATTGTTCTGCTGGTAATCCAAAAGAATCAAATCCTATTGGATTAAGGACGTTATATCCTTCTGCACGTTTATATCTTGCATATATATCTGATGCAACGTACCCTAAACAATGTCCTACATGAAGTCCTTCTCCAGAAGGATAAGGAAACATGTTTAAAATGTAGTATTTTTTCTTTTTTTCGTTTTCCTTAGTATGAAAAACATTATATTTTTTCCAGTATGTTTGCCAACGTTTTTCTATTTCTTTAAAATTATATTCCATTTTTATTTAAACTTTTTTTATTTAAACTTTATTTACAAAAAAATTACAATGATTACGTAATTTTAATTACTATAGGATGCTTCTGAAATGAATCAATCATACATATAAATATTCAAAAAAAAGTTTTTATAAAACAAAGAAAAAATGTTTAATGAGTATCAAGATTATTTAAATAATGAAAATTTTATAAATAATCAAACTATTAACAGCTTAATCAAAACAATTCATCATAATCCAAATGATGCAACAAAAGTATTTAGTTTAATAAAATTATGTAAAGCTATTTCTGTTTTTAATGGATTAGATTTTTCTGTAAAAAAAAAAATTATAGAAGAGTTACCTTCGATTCAGAAAATGGAATTTTTGAATAATTTATCAGTAGAAGATCGTATTTGTTTTTTAGAAAAAATTCCTAAAGATTTATTAAAAAAATTAATTAAATATTTAAATACAGAAGAAAAATGCAGAATTTTAGTATCGTTGGGTTATGCTGAAAATAGCATAGGTCGTTGGATGATCCCATATTATATTGCTGTTCCAAAAACTTGGACAGTGCAGGAAGTTCTTGATTATATTCGAAAAGAAGTGAAGAATAATGATGTAATAGAAATAGAAATTGTTTATATCATTGATAAAGAAGGGAAATTAATAGATGATATAAAGATTAGGGAATTTCTACTGGTAGATCCAAATACAAAAGTATCGGATTTAATAGATGGTCGGTCTTCTGTAGCTTTAAATCTGACAGATACAGAAGAAGAAACTCCTAAAATATTTTATAAAAACAATAGAGTTTCTCTTCCAGTTATTGATAATCGTAACTTTTTATTAGGAATAGTAACAGTAGATGATATTTTATGGGTATTAAATGAAAATTATAGAGAATATCTTCAAAAGATAGGAGGAATGGAAGAAACATTAAATCAATCTTATCTGAATGAACCTTTATATCGATTGATTAAAAAAAGAGCAGGATGGTTAATCTTATTGTTCGTAGGAGAAATGTTAACAACAACGGTTATGCAAAAATATTCAAGTGTTATCGAAAAAGCAGTAGTTATTGCTTTATTTATTCCTTTGGTTGTTTCAAGTGGAGGGAACAGTGGATCTCAAGCTGCGAGCTTAATCATTCAAGCAATGGCTGTGGGAGAAGTGAAAATAAAAGATTGGTGGATAGTTATGCGGAGAGAAATTATTTGTGGTTTTTTTTTGGGTAGTATTTTAGGATTAACTGGATTCCTACGTATAATAGTTTGGCATAATATTAATTTATTCAATTATGGACCTCATTGGATATTAGTCGGATTCACTGTTTTTTTTTCTTTGATTGGAGTAGTGTTATGGGGAACATTAAGTGGGTCTATGTTACCTTTTATAATAAAAAAGTTTAGAGGAGATCCAGCTAGTTCTTCTGCACCTTTTGTGGCAACATTAGTTGATGTTATCGGATTAATGATATATTTTTCTGTGTGCTACATTCTTTTACGTGGAACTTTATTGTGAAAATATATTTCTACAATTCTCCAGAACTTTTTTAAAATCTTCAGGAATTGGGCAAGAAAAATGGCATTTTCCGTTTTTAGGATGAATAAAAGAGATAGAAATAGCATGTAACGCTTGTCTTCGTAAGATTTTTAAACAAGTATTGAAAAATACTATATTTTTATTTGAACATTTTTTTTTCATGAAAATTTTGTTTCCTCCATAGATTGAATCATGAAATAATGGATGTCCTAAATGTTCAAAATGAGCTCTTATTTGATGTGTTTTTCCGGTTTTTATATTGCAAGAAATATATGTCAGATGTTGAAATCTTTCAAGTACTTTGTAATGTGTAATAGAATATTTTCCTTTCTCTTCGTATTTATGATTTTTATTTTTCTGAAAAATGGTCATTTTTTTTCTATTTTTAGGATCTCTTCCAATAAAACCAGTTATAATTCCTTTTTCTTCAATCAAATTTCCCCATATTAAAGCTATGTATTTTCTTTCAATCGTTCTATAATAAAATTGTTGAAATAAATGTTTTTGAGAATATTCATTTTTAGCTAAAATTAATAAACCTGATGTATTTTTATCTAATCTATGAACTAATCCACATCTATATAGGTTAAAATTCTGAAAATTTGAATTTATGAGATGATGTTTAATTCCATGAATTAATGTTCCCGTCTCATTCCCAAAACCAGGGTGAACTACCATTCCTGCAGGTTTATTTACTATAATAACATCTTCATCTTCATGAAGAATATCTATATTCATTTTTTCTGCATCAATATTTTTATATTCTAAATTATCTAGAAGAGCAGGTCTTGAAATTTCTATTTCAACAAAATCAAAAGGTTTGATTTTATAATTTTTTTTTATAGTCTTTTTGTTTACTAAAATTTTTTCGGAAATTACACATTTTTGGATTTGATTTCTACTAATGTCTTTTATATAATTTTTTAAAAATTTATCAATACGAATTTCTTCTTGATTTTTATCTGCAATAATTTTAATCAATGTAGATCTTCTCATTTCATGAATTTAATTATTTTTCTCTTCTGGTTTTTTCTCTCCTGGTTTTTTCTCTCCTGGTTTTTTATATCCTGGTTTTTTATTTCTGGTTTTTTCTC
Organism: Blattabacterium cuenoti; assembly: GCF_014252295.1. NCBI lineage: Bacteria > Pseudomonadati > Bacteroidota > Flavobacteriia > Flavobacteriales > Blattabacteriaceae > Blattabacterium > Blattabacterium cuenoti. The sequence continues at coordinate 512,548 of NZ_CP059215.1, read as the reverse complement.
TTCTGGTTTTTTCTCTTCTGGTTTTTTCTCTTCTGGTTTTTTCTCTTCTGGTTTTTTCTCTTCTGGTTTTTTCTCTTCTGGTTTTTTCTCTTCTGGTTTTTTCTCTCCTGGTTTTTTCTCTCCTGGTTTTTTCTCTCCTGGTTTTTTCTCTCCTGGTTTTTTCTCTTCTGGTTTTTTCTCTTCTGGTTTTTTTGAAGTTAACCATAGTTCAATTAATTTATTCTTATCCTGAATTTCTCCAGGAAAAGGATTTTGACGATATACTTTTGCATTTTTATCTTTATCAGAATTTTTTATTGTATGATCATAATAAGAATTAATAACACTAAATAATTTTTCTTTTAAAATAGAATTTGCAGAATGGAGTGTCATACCAATTACATTTGGAACAACTGAATTGTTTTTTTCATATCCTTTTCCAATTATCAAAGTGACTCCATCCTGATGCTTGGAAGAAAAAATATATCCAGAGTGGATGGATTGTTTTTTATAAAAAACTTTTAAAACAGTTCCTTTCGTTATATCATCGATATATCTAATGTTTTTTACAGGTATATGATTAGCATGAAGTAACTTCATTGCAAAATACTTGCTCTTGTTTATAATATTAGGTAATACAGTAATATGTTGTTTGTATTTAGAAAAATTAACTTGAAGATATATATGTCTTCCTTCTTTTACATGATCTCCAGCCTCTGGAGAAAAAGAAATAACTTGATTATTCCTAAAACTAGGATTATATCGAGACGTATCTATATCATATTTTAATCCTAATTTTTTGAGGATAGATATGGATTGAGATAAAGTTAAATAACGTAAGTTTGGTACTACTACATAAGAACCATGTTTAGTATAAATATCAGACCATTTTAATGCAATTTTAGTGATTTTATATAAAAAAAATATAGAAATTAATAAATTAATGATGAATATTGCAAAATATTTTGAATAATTCATAAAAAATATTTTATTAAAAATATAAAAATCATTTTTATATTCACAATCAAAACTGAAAAATAAAGATTAATCATGAAAAAAATAGCTGTCATTGTAGGTGGATATACAAAGGAGTCAGAAATATCACTAGAAAGCGGAAAAGTAGTTTATAAAAACTTATGCAGAAAAGAATTTGATCCTTATAAAGTATACATTTTTAAAGATAAATGGTTTATGGAAGATGATAAAAAAAAAAATTATATCATTGACAAACGTGATTTTTCCGTAAATATGGGAATACGAAGAATACAATTTGATTGCGTATTTAATGCTATTCATGGAACTCCAGGAGAAGACGGTATATTACAAGCCTATTTCGAATTATTAAAAATTCCTTATACAGGATGTAATTTTCATCATGCTAATATAACTTTTAACAAAAAGTATTGTTTAACTTTATTAAAACATTTTGGAATTAATACTGCTGTCTCTATTTTTTTAAATAAAAATCAAACCTTTTGCAAGGAAAAAATTTTAAAAAAAGTAGGAATTCCTTGTTTCGTCAAACCTAATAAATCTGGATCTAGTTTAGGAGTAAGTAAAGTTTATGAAGAAAAACATTTTCTGAATGCATTGGAAAAAGCCTTTGAAGAGGATGAAGAAATTATCATAGAATCTTTCCTTGAAGGAAGAGAAGTATCTGTAGGAGTTCTTTCTTTCAAAAAGAAAATTATTGTTTTACCTATAACAGAAATAATTAGTCAAAATGATTTCTTTGATTTTGAGTCTAAATATTCTGGAAATTCTCAAGAAATAACACCCGCAAATTTGCTTCCAAATATTCAAAGTAAAATACAAAAAATTGCGAAAAAAGTATATAATTCTTTAAATTTATCAGGAATATCTAGAGCGGAGTATATCATTGTAAATGAAGAACCTTTTTTTTTAGAAATTAATACAGTTCCAGGTCTATCGGAAAAAAGTATTTTTCCAAAACAACTGAAAATAGCTGGAATTTCTTTATCTGATGCATTTAAAGATTATATCAATTCTTCCATTGAAAAAATGAAAAAATAATAAATTAAATATTTTTATAATTTGCAATTACATTTTTTTTCGCAAAATTTTTTATCATATGATAAAAAATTTATCAGTTTTTTTGTAAAAAAAATAATTGAATATAAAAATAATATTCCTATTATTAAGTATTGACACATTTTATTTTAAAATTTGATATGTAAGAAATGAAGTAATGTAAGCGACTGAAGTCATAAAAATAAATTGTATTATTGGCCATTTCCAAGATTTCGTTTCTTTTCTCATTACAGATAAAGTGCTCATACACTGCATAGAAAATGCATAAAAAAACAGTAAAGAAACTCCTGTTGCTAAATTATAAATAGGCTTTTTTGTTATGGAAGAAACTTCTCCTTTCATTTTTTCTTTCAAAAAAATTCCTTTTTGTTCTATTTTATATACAGAAGCCATAGTACTTACAAAAACTTCTCTTGCTACAAGAGAAGATAATAATCCTATTCCTATTTTCCAATCATATCCTAAAGGATAAATCATAGGTTCTATTTTTTTTCCAATTATACCTAAATATGAATGAGATAATTCTTTTTTTTGCATATATTTCCATATGATTGAATTGTGAGATTCAAAATTTTCTGAAGGCCCAAAAGTTCCTAATACCCAAATTAATATATTTATCAATAATATCATTTTGCCTGCGTTTACAACGAATGATTTAAGATTAACCCATAAAGTAATGAATATATTTTTAAATATAGGAAACTTGTAAGTAGGTATTTCCATAATAAGATGGCTATGATAATTTTTTTTTAAAATTTTATGGAAAATCATTGATACACTTAAAGCAGATATGACTCCTAATAAATACATAGACATGAGAACTATTCCTCTTAATTGGATAAAATACCATCTGTAATTCGGTATGATTGTAGATATAATTAAAGTATAAACAGGTAATCTTGCAGAACATGTTATAAAAGGAGTAGCTAAAATAGTAATTAAACGATCTCTTGGATTCTCAATATGTCTAGTGGACATTATAGCTGGAATAGAACAAGATATGCTAGATATAAGAGGAACAATACTTTTCCCATTTAATCCGAAAGGGCGCATAATTCTATCCATTAAAAAAATAACTCTGCTTATGTAACCACTTTCTTCCATAAGAAGAAGAAAGAATAGTAAAATAAAAATTTGAGGAATGAAAGTTACAATAGTACTGATTCCAGGAAATATCCCTTGTAATAAAAAATTATTTAAAGGACCTGGATAAAAATTTTCCAATTTTTTTTGAATATAAGAAAAAATAAATTCTATAAATTCTTTAGGTATTTCTGCCCAAAAAAAAACACACTGAAAAATAATAAATAAAAGAAAGAAAAAAATTAAATAACCCCAAAAAGGATGAACAATTAAATTATTATCTATTTTTTTTGAAAATTCTAAATAATTTTTTTCTTTATCTGAAATAAATTTGGAAACGGTTTTAGAAAAAATTTTTCCTATTTCTTCATATCTGTCTAACGTTTCTTTTATTTGCAATCTTTTGGATATAATATTGTATTTCTTTTTTATTTTACTTAAAAAATAATCTTCTTTTAAAGATTTTCCATTATAAGCTAAATAATACCAAGCTTTATAACTATTTACTTTGCAAGTTTTTTTTACATCATTAATAGCAATAGAGTAACGTAATCCTGGTTTGAAAAAATAAAATTCTTTTGTTTTTTGATCAAGATTCTTAATTTTTTTTTTAACTTCTTCTAATCCTAGTCCTTTTCTTGCGTTAATTAATACGATTTCTGTGAAGAGGACTTTTTTTAATTTTCCTATATCAATGAATATTCCCCTTTTTTCTGCTTCATCTAACATATTTAATAGAAATAAAACAGGGAATCCTAGATCTTGCACTTGTCTAAATAAAAGGAGACTTTTTTTTATATTGGAAGAATCTGCTATAACCATAATTTTATCAGGATAATCCACATCATCGATATTATTAAGTATTTTACTAACTATTTCTTCATCTTCAGATGAAGGATATATGCTATAAGTTCCAGGAAGATCTACAATTTGATAATGTATATTTTCATAATAAAAATATCCTATTTTCTTATCTACTGTAACTCCTGAATAATTTCCTACTTTTTGGTTAAGTCCAGTTAATTTATTAAACAAAGAAGTTTTTCCTACATTTGGGTTCCCAATAAGTGCTAATTTTATTACTCTTCTTTGCATTTTTTACATTTTTTTAAGGGTTCTATTATGATATTATCTGCTTCTTCTTTACGTAAAGCCAAACAAGATTGATTATAACTTATGCATAGTGGATCATAAAAAATAGAAACAAAAAGTATTTCAAATTCTACCCCAGGTAAAATACCTAGTTCTAATAATTTTATGGGAAAATTTTCGTTGTTATATTTATATCCCTTTATAATTCCTTTTTCTCCTTTTTTAAGATTCGATAAATTCAAAGTTTTTAATTTTATATTTTAAAGAAAAATAGAAAATAAATTTCTAGTAATAAAAAAAAACGAAATAAAGGTTTAAATTTATTTTTTTATAAGTTTTGGAAATGATATCCATTTTTGTTAGATCTGTACAATTGCTTCTTAGCATTTCTATATTAGTTGTAATTCATGAATTAGGACATTTCATTTTTGCTCAAATATTTAAAGTAAGAGTTGAAAAATTTTTTTTATTTTTTGATCCTTGGTTTTCTCTTTTTAAAAAGAAGATAGGAGACACTATTTATGGAATTGGATGGTTGCCTTTAGGAGGATACGTAAAAATATCTGGAATGATGAAAAATGAAAACAATGTTTCTTCAAAAGAGAAGAACAAAAAAGATTGGGATTTTTGTTCAAAATCGGCGATAAAAAGACTATTAATTATTTCTGGAGGTATTATTTCCAATATATTATTATCTATTTTTATTTTTTCCTGTTTATTATTTAAACATGGAGAAACATTTCTTCCCAATAAAAATGTTAAATATGGAATAGAAGTTGATTCTTTAGGAGAAAGAATAGGATTAAAAAATGGAGACAAAATTTTATTTATAAATAATAAACGAATCCCATATTTCAATGATGTTCCTAAAGCAATTATCTTCGGGAATACTGTGACAGTAGATCGTATGGGAAAGATTATAAAATTATCAATAAATAATAATAAAAAAAAATTTCTTTTTGATAGAAAAGAAATCAGTTTTTTCATTAAGCCTCGTATACCTCCTATTATAAATTATATAGAAAAAAATTCAGCAGCAGAAAAATATGGTTTAAAAAGTAATGATGAAATATTAGCTATTAATTCTGAATTCATTCTTTTTTCTGATCAGCTAAAGGATTTATTATCAAAATATGGAAATGAAAATATAACAATATCAATTAACAGAAATGGAAAATTTCTTCAAAAAGAAATTTTTTTAAATCCAAAAGGGATATTGGGAATATCACTAAAAAATTTTATGGATTTGGATAGAATTTTTTCGTTTAAAAAAATGAATTATTCTTTTCTGGAAAGTATTCTTCACGGAAGTATGAAATCTTTAGATGTTTTAAAAAATCAAATATCTTTTTTTAAAAATGTTTTTCATATAGAAACTAAGGCATATAAACAAATAGGAAGTTTTTTTTCTATGGCTAAAGAATTTCCCTCTAAATGGAATTGGGATATTTTTTGGACTTTAACTGCTACTTTATCCATTTGGTTAGCTTTTTTAAATTTATTCCCTATTCCATCATTAGATGGAGGTTATATATTATTCATTTTAATAGAAATGATAACAAAAAAGAAAGTTAATGAAGAAATTATTGAACGTTCTACTGTTTTTGGATTTATAATAATTAGTTTAATTATGATTCTTATTATTATTTGGGATATGTTCAAAGTATTTATTTAAAATAAAAAATATGATATGGAGTTATACCTATATCTATTGATAAATCATTTTTATGAATGTCTATAATCTTATTTATAGGATAAAAAAAACTTAACCCTATTTTCATAACATTTTTTTTACATAAATCAATAAATCTATCATAAAAACCTTTTCCATAACCTATTCGATAACCTTCTAAATCAAATATCAATAATGGAATAAATATTACTTCAATAAAAGAAGGTGAAACTACATATTTTTGTGTAGGAATAGGTTCAAAAATTCCATAACTGTTTTTTTTCAGAAAAGTATTTTGATCAAAAAAGCAATTTTCTATGGAACAATTATGAAAATTAGAATAGGGGATAGTTACATATTTTCCTTTCCTTAATAAAAAATTCACAATGAAAAATGTATCAACTTCTTTATATTTTCGTATTGGTAAGAAAACATGATAATATTTTTTTTCCCATATAAAAAATATTTTTTTCAGACAAGAAAAAATTTTGTAACTATTGTACAATACTTCTTTTTTAGACAAAGACTGTCTATAATAAAAATATTTTTTACGTAATTCTTTTTTATTCATTATTTTCAAATACAAAGATTTTTTAGAATAACATCATCCATAAAATTTTCTAATATTTTTGTTATTTTCTTAGGATTTTCTATATGTCCCATATGTCCTGTAGTTATTTCAATAAAATAAGTTTTATTACCATTTTTAACTTCTTCACGAATTTTTTTGGGATCAATTACTAAATCATATAAACCAATTATATAAAGTTTAGGGAATTTAGTTTTTTTTAGTAAAAATCTTCTATCTTTTCTTATAGACATTCCTTTTAGAAACGATATGACACTATTGACAGAAGTAGATAATGCTATTTTTTTTACGAAAAAAACTTCTTTTTGCAAAAAAGATAATTTTTTAGGATCAAACAATGTATTTATACTAGTATCTACTAGCATAGAATAATTATTTATTGCCATTTTTATAGATTGCATACGTATTTTTTTTTTTTTATTAGAATCTGATTCTGCCGTAGAATGAAGTAAACATAATCCTAAAAAAAATTCTGGATGTTTTTCTAATAGAGCTAAAGCAATATAGCCTCCCATAGAATGACCAACAAAAAATGCTTTTTGTATTTTTTCTTTTTTTATAATTGTTTTAACGATTTTCGATGCTCTTTCCATACTAAAAATGGTATCATAATTTAATATAGAATTACTTTTACCATGACCTGGAAAATCAATTGATAAAATTTTATATTTCTTAGAAAGATCGGAATATATCTCTTTCCATACTTCTAAACTTTCCATGAATCCATGTAATAGAACAATTGAATTTCCTTCCCCTTCTATTTTATAATTTATTTTTTTGTAGATATTATCGATAAGCATATGAAAATAATTATGAAAATTTAATACAATTACCTAATAATATAAATTAAAATTTTATAGGATGATAAATGAAGAAAAAAACGTTTTATTAACAATAAATATTGGAAACTCTAGTCTTCGTTTTGGATTATTTAATAATAATAATTATAATTTAAAATGTAATTGTTCATGGATTATTAATACTAATCCACATAGGTCATTAGATGAATATATTTTATTATTTAGGAATATATATCAACAATATGGTATTTTATCTCAATTGATAAAAAATATTGTAATTGGATCAGTAGTCCCTTCACTTACAAATATTGTAGAACAATCTTTATATGAAATCCATAAAATTAAACCCATAATAGTAGATAGATATTCATCCTCTCCTATAAAACACTATTCTCATCAATTAGGAACAGATTTATATGCCAATGCTATAGCTGCATATACGCTATATAATAATATAAATAATATTTTAGTAGTAGATTTTGGAACTGCATTAAGTTTGACTTGTATTAATAAATATGGGATACTTCAAGGTATTATTATTGCTCCTGGAGTAAATAGTTCTTTAACAGCATTAATTGGAAATACTGCCCAATTATCACAAATAGAATTAAAAAAACCTCCTAGTATATTAGGTCAGTATACAGAAACATGTATTCAAAGTGGAATTATTTATGGATATTTAAGCATGGTGGAAGGATTAATTAATAGAGTGAATGAAGAATTGAAAACAAGTTGTTTTGTAATAGCAACAGGAGGTCTTTCCCATATATATGCACCTTTAACAAAAGAAATTCATATTAAAGATAAATTACATACGATAAAAGGTTTAAAAATTTTATTTCATTGGAACTATTGATGATAAAACTATATTTTAATAGATTTTCTTATTTTTTCAGATAATATTTGAAATTTCTTTTTAGATAAAATTATTCTCTTTTTTGAAAAATTACCATCGCTTTCTTGATCCATAGGAATCAAGTGAATATGTACATGAGGAATTTCGAATCCTAGAACAAATATACCAACACGGTTACAAGGAATAATTTTTTCTATTCCAATAGCTACTTTTCTAGTAAAAAACATAATAGACATAAATTCTTTTTCAGGAAGAGAAAAAATTTTATCCCCATTACTTTTTTTGGGGATAACTAAAGTATGTCCTATTTTAATAGGATAAATATCTAAAAAAGCTAAGTGATAAGTATCCTCTGCTACTTTGTAAGAAGAAATTTCATTCTTAATTATTTTCTGAAAAATGTTATTATTATTCACTAAATGCTATTTCTAAAATTTCATAATCCAGTATCATGTTATTAGGCAATTTAATATGAGCAATTTGCCCTACTTGTTTTCCAAGTAACCCTGTGGATATTGGTGTATTAATGGATATTTTTCCTGACTTTAAATCTGCTTCTCCTTCTGGAACTAAAGTATATATTTGTTCTCCTCCATAAGTCAAATTTTTTACTTTTACTGTAGAAAGAATAGATACTCTGGTTCTATTTATTTGTGAACCATCTATAACACGTGTATTGTATAATTTTTTTTTTAATTTAGCTATATTCATTTCCAAAAATCCTTGTGCTTCTTTTATTGCGTCATATTCTGCATTTTCTGAAAGATCTCCTTTATCTCTTGCTTCTGCAATTTGCATAGATATTTTTGGTCGTTCTATATTTTCTAGTCTTTCTATTTCTTTTTGCAATTTTTTTAATCCTTCTTTAGTTATATATTCAAATTTTTCCATTTTCATTTATCTATTTATTTTATTTTGATACATAGACACATAGTAAGCGTAAAGTTATGAAGTTATATGATTTTTGAACAAGAAATTTAATGCATAAAAAACAATCTTATAAAAGCATTGATTTTTATTATTGCATATTCAGATTTTTATGTTCTAAAATTACAAATTTTTGTGTTTCATTTTTTATTATTTTTTTTATTCATTACACAAATTCCTAAAAAAATTATTCTATCCTTAAAATATGTGCTCCTAGAACTCGTAATCTTTGATCTATATTTTCGTACCCTCTATCTATTTGTTCTATATTTTTAATGATACTAGTTCCTTTAGCAGAAAGAGCAGCTATTAAAAGAGATATTCCAGCTCTTATATCTGGAGAGTTTAATATAGCCCCTTTTAAATGATATTTATGATTTAATCCAATAACAGTTGCTCTATGAGGATCACATAATATAATTTGGGCTCCCATTTCAATAAGTTCATCTACGAAAAATAGTCTGCTTTCAAACATTTTCTGATGAATTAAAACACTTCCTTTAGCTTGAGTCGCTACCACTGTCAAAATACTTAATAAATCTGGAGTTAGTCCAGGCCATGGAGAATCAGATATTGTTAATATTGCATTATTTAATAATAATTTTTTTATCTGATAAGATTTTTGGGATGGTATGTAAATATCATCTTTGTCTTTTTCTAATTTTATACCCATTTTTTGGAATGTGTTTGGAATAATTCCTAAATTTTTCCAGCTAACATTTTTAATCCGTATTTCAGAACAAGTAATAGCAGCCAGCCCTATCCAACTTCCTATTTCTACCATATCGGGTAATATTGTATGGGTACAGAATCCTCCTAGTTCTTTTACTCCTATTATATGAATCAAGTTAGATCCTATTCCTATGATTTTAGCCCCCATTTTTTTTAACAATTTGCATAGTTGTTGAATATAGGGTTCGCAAGCCGCATTATAAATAGTAGTTTTTCCTTTTGCTAAAGTTGCAGCCATTATAATATTAGCTGTACCAGTTACAGATGCTTCTTCCATCAAAATATAACTTCCTGTTAATTTTTTATTATTTGTATGTAAGTGAAAATATTTGTATTCATGGTTATAACATATATGGATTCCTAATGATTTGAATCCTATTAAATGAGGATCTAAACGTCTTCTTCCTATTCTATCTCCTCCAGGAATAGGAATATAAACTTTACCAAATCTAGCAAGTAAAGGTCCTGCTATCATAATAGAACCTCTAATTGATTTTCCATATTCACGAAATTTTTCTGTATTTAGATATTCAATATTGATATTCTTGGCTTGGAAAGTATAATCTCCAACATCATTTTTTTTTATTGATACTCCTAAATCTTTAAGAATTTGCATTAAACACTTGATATCTCCTATTTCTGGAACATTTTTTATTCTTAACTCATCCGGAGTTAGTAATACAGAACACAAAACCTGTAATGATTCATTTTTAGCTCCTTGTGGCTCTACTTCTCCTTTTAAAGGGATTCCTCCTTTTATTTCAAAAGTTCCCATTATTATAATAACTTTAGTTCCTATTATTATATAACTTTTTGTTTTTTGAATGTTTTTTTTCTTTTAGATCTCAAAATATGAGAACACTGCAACAGTGGATCTGTATTTATTAAACATATTTTTCCTTTTGAAAGTTCTTTTAAATCTTTAAAAATTATATCATCTTCTACCATATTTTTATTCCATCTTAAATAATTTTTCTTCATTGTATTGGCTATTGCATAAAATAATCCTTCTTTTTTTTGTCTATTTTTACAATCTATTACTGCATGTATCATGTTCCTAATTATTTTTCCATAGTACCTAAAATCAGTTAAATATTCAGGATATACTGCTTTTTTATAAGATATAATTTTTGTTTTTTCTGGGTTTTTTTTAAGAAAAGGATGATCTATATCCAATTGGTAATTGGACATAATTAATAATTGATTCCATAATTTATGTTGAAAATAAGGAATCGATTTATTGAATCTAGTACGAGTAGAATCTGTCATTAGTTTTAGAATACTCCATGCACAACGATTTCTTTTTTCCCTATTTTTTATTTTCATTGCATAATCTATCATTTTATGAATGTTTCTGCCATATTCTGGGATAATCAATTTGAAACGATTAGTATTATATTCCATAACTGTTTTTTTATTTATTCTTTATTTAGATATTTTATCTAAAGTCCAAAGAATTTTTTTTTGAAAAAAATTTTCTCTTACTTGACATGAATGATTCGAACAAAACATGCAATGATTATCAGTACAAGCTTCAACATGAACAGATAATTCAACTTTAGATCCAAATTCATTTTTAGTTAATTGAGTTAATTTCTTGACTTCTTGATTTGCCTCTTTTATATTGAAAAACCATGGAACAGTCAAATGACAATCAACATGCAAAGCGCTACCGTATTTAATAATTTTTAAATGATGAAGATCTATCCAATGAATATCTCTTTTTTCGTTGAGACATAAAGACAACTTTTTCACAAGTTTTTTATCAGATTCATCCATAATTCCTGCAGCAGCATTTCTTAATAATTTTGATCCAGTATATAAAATTACTGATGAAAAAATAATAGAAATAATAGGATCTATCCATATACATTTCGTAATATTTAATAAAATTAATCCTACAATAATTCCAAAAGTGGAATAGGTATCAATTTTAAGATGTTTCCCGCTGGCTACTAATGTTAAGGCTCCATTTTTATGCCCTATTTTACAAGCTAAAAAACCTAATAAATAGTTAATAATAGCAGTAAAAGACATTAAAACTACTCCATAATCTAATCTCGATAAAAAAAATCCATGCATATGATCTTTAACACGTATCAAAGTGTTTATAACAATAGTTATTCCTACAATAAAAATTAAAATCCCTTCTATTGCCGTTGATACGAATTCTATTTTACCATGACCATATGGATGATTTTGATCTTTAGGTAAAGAGGATATATAAAGACTACATAATCCCATAAATCCACTTATTATATTGATTAAACTTTCCATTGCGTCGCTAAATATGGAAAGCGAAGAAGTTATACGCCAAATGATTAATTTAATAAAAAAGAAAATAACAGCCACAAAACAAATAATTTTCTGCAGGAAAAGATTTATTCTAATTTTCTTTAAATCATCCATAATCCATAATATAAATCTATGAATAAATAAAAAGCTTCTCTAATGCAAATTTGAGTAGTATTCTTTTTTTTCCTGATTTTATAAATCGAATTATAGCCACTTTATTTTCATTCTCTAAATCTATAATGAGTCCACTTCCAAAATTTTTATGAAAAACTTTTACTCCTATTTTAAAATCTCTCTCTTCATAAGAGTTATTATTTACTACAGTACTAATACTTAGTTTATTTTTTTCTAAATATGTAGAATTTTTATTTTCTACATAAATAAAATTATGGTCTAATTCATTAATAAAACGACTTGGAATGTTCTTTTTTCTTTCTCCCCATAAAAATCTGGATTTTGCATAAGTTAATACAGCTTTTTTTTGAGCTCTAGTTAATGCAACGTAGAACAAACGACGTTCTTCTTCTATTTTAAATTGATTATTTAAACTAGATTTGGAAGGAAACAAATTTTCTTCTAATCCTGCAATAAAAACAATAGGAAATTCTAATCCTTTAGATAAATGAATTGTCATCAATGAAACTTTATTTTTATCATTTTTATCATGATTTATATTTTCATCAATTTCCAAATAAAAGTATTGCAAAAATCCAGATAAACTAATATCTCCATCATTTCTCAATTTTTTTTGTTCGTTAACGTAATAAGATATATTATTAAGTATAGACAAAAAATGTTCATATCTGTAATTTTTAGAATTTTCTTCCAACAGTAGAAATACTACATCTTTTGCTATTGAAAATGCATCTTTTTCTGTTATTTTTAAACGGATATTTTCTATTACAAGAATTAATTTTTTAAGTTTATTTTTTGTTTTTTTATTTATACTCAACAAATGTTGATAATTCTCTATGTCTTTGATTATATTGTAAATTGTAACTTTTATTTTTTTAGATAAATCTAATATATCTCTTATTATATTTTTATTTCTTTTTTTAAGAATACGTAATAAAGATTCTTCATCATTCGAATTAATAATAACTTTTAAATAAGCTAATAAATCTCTAATTTCTTTTCTCTTTTCAAATGAAATGGATCCATATATTTTGTAAGGTATATTTTTTTCTTTCAGTGCATATTCGATAATGTTTGATTGAACGTTTGCTCTGTAAAGAATAGCAAAATCTTCATAAGAATATTTTGTTTTCTTTCTTATTGAAGAAATGGAAGAAGCAATATATTGTGCTTCTTCTTTTTCTGAATTTGCGCAATATATTCTAACTTTTTCTCCTTTTTCATTGTTAGTCCATATTTTTTTTAAAATTTGATTTTTGTTAAAAGAAATAATATTATTGGACGCTTGAACGATGTGAAGAGTAGAACGATAATTTTGCTCAAGACGAAATACTTTAGCATTTTTATAATCAATATGAAAATTTAAAATATTAGAAATATTTGCACCTCGAAAAGCATAAATACTTTGAGCATCATCTCCTACCACGAAAAGATTCTTATATTTAGAAGATAAACTTTTTATAATTGTTTTTTGAGATAAATTAGTATCCTGATATTCGTCTATTAATATGTATTTAAATTTGTTTTGGTATTTTTCCAAAATGTTTGGGAAATTAGAAAACAAATGATTAGTATGCAGTAAAATATCATCAAAATCTAATGCTCCTGATTGAAGGCATCGCTGAATATAAAATTTGTATATTTTGGATATATATTTTGAATCTCTATTATTTTTTATATATAAATTATTTTTATATTCAGATATTATTTTTCTTATTTTTTTAGGAGTTAAAGATCTATCTATATCGAGATCAACATCCTCTAGTATTCTTTTTATTACATTTTCTGAATCTTTTTGATCATAAATAGTATAATTTGGTTTATATCCTAATAAATGAGATTCCTTTCTTAAAATAAGAGAAAATATAGAATGAAAAGTACCCAATGTCATATCATCAATATGATTTTTATCCATCATATTATAAATCCTATGCTTCATTTCTTTAGCAGCTTTTTTAGTGAAAGTTAAAGCTAAAATATTAGAAGGATTAATTCCTATATTTTTAACCATATGAACAATACGATATGTAATAACACGAGTTTTTCCAGAACCTGCTCCTGCAAGAACAAGAATAGGACCATTGATAGTTTCTATAATTTTCTTTTGAGAACTATTCAAAGACATAAATACTATTATTTTTTGAATTTTTTTTTGTAATTATTATAATATTTATGGTAAAGAAATTTTTTTTGCTTTAAAAAATTAGGATTTTTTTCCAAAAAAATTTTAACAATTGGGAAAACATCTTTTATTAATTTATAGTCTTTTACAATATTTACGATACGTAAATAATTTTTTCCGCTTTGTTTAGTTCCTATTAAATCTCCTCCTCCACGCAATTTTAGATCTTCCTTTGCTATTTCTAAACCTTCATTTGTTTCACACATTTTTTTAATTCTAAAAAAACCTTCTACACTGATTTTGGAATCAGTAATAAGGATACAATAACTTTGATGAATTCCTCTTCCTACTCTTCCTCTTAATTGATGCAATTGAGATAATCCAAAAAAATCTGCATTTTCTATTAAAATAACTGATGCATTAGGTACATTAACACCAACTTCTACAACAGTAGTTGCTATCAAAATTTTAGTTTCTCCATGTAAAAATTGTTCCATTTGTATATTTTTTTCTTGAAAATTCATTTTTCCATGTAGTATTCCAATTTTATTTTCCAAATTTTTAAATTTTTCTTTAATTTCATTATATCCTTTCATTAAATTTCTTTCTTTGAAAGAAGTATTAATAGTAGGATATATAATGTATATCTGCCTACCCTTTGAAATTTGTTTTTTTACTATTTCAAAAGCTTTATCTCTATTTTTATTGAAAAAATGGATTGTTTTGACAGGTTTTCTTCCTAATGGAGATTCTTTGATAATGGAAATATTTAAATCATGATAAATAATTTTGGCCAATGTTCTAGGAATAGGTGTTGCTGTCATGATTAAAATATGAGGAAAGTTTTCTTCTTTTTTCCAAATTTTAGCTCTTTGTTCCACTCCAAATCGTTGTTCTTCATCTATAATAGCTAATCCTAAATTTTTAAATTGAACTTTTTCTTGAATCAAAGCATGTGTACCTATTAAAATGGAAATTTTTCCTAAGAATATTTCATTATATAGATATTTTCGTACAGAATCAGAAGTGGAACTTGTTAATAAGGCTATTTTAATTCCAATTGTTGCAAACATTTTTTTTATAGAAGAATAATGTTGTATAGCTAAAACTTCAGTAGGAGCCATTAAACAGGATTGAAATCCGTTATCTAAAGCAATAAGCATTGATAATATAGCTATTATAGTTTTACCACATCCTACTTCTCCTTGTAATAATCTATTCATTTGAATAGGTTTTTTTAAATCATTCCATATTTCTTTTAATACCTTTTTTTGTTCTTCTGTTAGAGTAAAAGGCAAAATATTTTTATAAAAATTATGAAAATTTTTTCCAATTATTGGGAATGGACGACTATGTTCTACTTTTCTTTTTGATAGAAAAAATAACTTTAATAAAAACAATTCTTCGAATTTTAGAGAATATTGAGCTTGAAATAAGTTTTCTAAAGATTCTGGAAAATGAATTTGAATCAATGCCTTTTTTCTTGACATTAATTTTTTTATAAGATATTTTTGAAAAAAGAATTCTTCTATGTGATTTTTTGATTCTTCTATAAGATTTTTTAATAAATTAATCATAAAAGAATTATTAATTCCTTTTTTTTTTAAATTATTAGGAATAGAATATACAGGATATATTGAATCGTTCTTTTCCGAATATTGCGAGTATTGTATGTTTGGATGAACGATCTGAATCTTTTTTTGAAAACACTTAATTTTTCCGGAAACTACTATGGTTATGTTTTTTCTTAAATTTTTTAAGAAACTCGTTTTTTTAAACCATACTAATTCAATAAAACCTGTTTTATCTTCTAAACGTGCTATCCATATCTTTCCTTTTTTATAATTTATTTCTTTTATATTAGTTATTATTCCTAATATTTGAACCAAATTATTATTGTTAATTGTTGTAATTGATAATTCTGATATTTTTTTTAATGTAGATAAATGTATATATCCTTTTGGATAAAAAAATAATAAATCTTCGTATGTGTTAATTTTTAATTCTGTATTAAATAAATGAGCTTTTTTTAAACTTAATCCTTTTAAATGTTCTATAGATTTTTGAAAAATATTACAGGACATATTTATTTAAATTGTGGATCCGTTATATTTTTAAAAAATACTTAATTTTGTTGATTTTAAAAGGACATTTAGCTCAGTAGGTTTAGAGCGCTACTTTGACAGAGTAGAGGACATCGGTTCAAATCCGATAGTGTCCACAAAATTAAATTATTATATCAAATAAATAGTTAGTTAGTTTTATGGTTTTAATTACTACAGTTAGAGAAGGAGAATCGATTGATAAAGCTTTAAAAAAGTGTAAAAAAAAATTTGATAAAACCCGTGTTTTAAAAGAATTTAGAGAAAAACAGCAATATATAAAACCTTCTGAAGGAAGAAGGAATGAGATATTAAGAGCAAAGTATAGAGAGCGCATGAAACTAAAAAAAGAAGAATAAGTTTTATACCATTTTACTTTCGTATCTATAACATTATTATGTATTATTATGTTATGAAGATAAAAAATTATAAATTTCTTTTTGGATTAATCGGAAAAAGTATCGGATATTCTTTTTCAAGAAATTTTTTTTTGAAAAAGTTTAAAAAAGAATCTATTCTTTATTCAGATTACAAAATTTTTGATATACCAAAAATCGAAAATGTATTATTAATATTTCAGAATACTTGTCTAAAGGGATGTAACGTTACTATACCTTATAAAGAAAGTATTATTCGTTTTTTAGACGAAATTTCTCCAGAAGCAAAATCTATAGGATCGGTTAATGTTGTGAAAATTACTCGAAATAGACGTAAAATTGGATATAACACAGATATTTTAGGGTTTGAGTTATCCTTTAAAAAGGATATTGAAAAGTTTTTTCACAAAAAAAACTTCAAAGCATTAATTTTAGGGACTGGAGGAGGATCTAAAGCGATTTCGTTTGTTTTAAATAAATTACAGATTCCATATCAATACGTTTCCAGAACTAGAAAAAAGAAATTTTTAATTTATGAAGATCTAAACAAAGATTTGTTAAAAACTTATAAAGTTGTTATAAATTGCACTCCTCTAGGTACATATCCGGATATTAATTTGTGTCCTCCTTTACCTTATCAATACGTATCTTCAGATCACTATTTCTATGATTTAGTTTATAATCCAAATAAGACTTTATTTTTGAAAAAAGCAGAAGAGAAAGGAGCCATTATTAAGAATGGATTGGAGATGTTGTATCTTCAAGCGGAAGAATCTTGGAAAATATGGAATACAAAAACTGATGAAATTTAAAGAAATTTTTATGAAAAGAGCTATTCAATTGGCTAAAAATGGCTTAGGAATGACATCTCCTAATCCTATGGTTGGTTGTGTAATAGAAAGAAATGGATTTATAATTTCAGAGGGATGGCATTATAAGAAAGGGATTAATCATGCAGAAGTAAATGCTATCAATAGAGTACAAGATAAAGACTTATTTTTGGATTCAACTCTTTATGTCACATTAGAACCATGTGTTCATTTTGGAAGGACTTCTCCTTGTGTTGACTTGATAATTAAAAATAATATACCAAGAGTAGTAATAGGAATAAAGGATCCTTGTGATAAGGTTAGAGGATTAGGAGTACAAAAATTAAAAGAAATTGGAATAGAGGTTATAGAAAATGTTTTAAAAAATCAATGTCGTATTTTAAACAAACGTTTTTTTACTTTTCATGAAAAGAATCGTCCTTATATTATATTAAAATGGGCTCAAAGCCATGATGGATTTATAGATTCTAACAATAAAAAAGAATCTTTTATAAGTGGAATATATGCTAAACAATTGAATCATAAATGGAGATCTGAAGAAGATAGTATTTTAGTAGGAAGAAAAACGGTATTAAATGATAATCCAAAATTAAATGTTAGAGAATGGTTTGGTTCTAATCCTATTAGAATTTTTCTTGATAAAGAATTAAGAATATCTACTTCTTCTTTTATTTTAGACGGTTCACAAAAAACCATTATTTTTACAGAAAAAAAAAATAAGACTCAAAAGAATACTGAATATATTCAAATTTCTTTTGATAAAAAAATAATCAATCATATATTGAATTTCTTGTATAAAAGAAATATATTATCTTTAATAGTGGAAGGAGGTAAAGAAACATTAGAAAGTTTTATAAAGGAAAATATATGGGATGAATGTAGAATTTTTATATGTGAAAAGACATTAAAAAATGGACTTAAAGCTCCTAAAATAGGTGGAAATCTATTCCAAAAAATAAATATTGGAAATGATAAACTTTGTATCAAGATTTTTTGACAAAATTTGAATTTCAAAATTATTCATTTAGAAACAACATTGTGTCAATTCCATCTGCATAATCTTCTAATTCTGGATATTGCGTGTCTCCAAAACAAATTTCTTTTTTCAAAAAATTCTTGGATACTATACATTGAATATATTGATTGTTATTTGTAATGATTTTTCTTAAATGATTTAAATCATCATAAAATTCATAATAAACAACAGATATTGGGCTAAAAAAATCATTTTCTTCTTTAAGAATAAGAAAATGATTTTTTTGAACAACTATTCTGTTCATAGTATAAATAGAAAGACAATATTTATAATTGTCGATATATTTATAATTTTTTGTTACATATTCAGATATAAATGATTGTTTTAAAATCAAATTTAGATCGTAATTATATGGAACATATATTTTCCCTACATTTCTACATCCTTTTCCGGAATGAGTAAGCATATCTTTATTTAGATTAATTAATTCTTTTTCATTTTCATTTCCTTGTAATATTGCAATGGAAGTTTTGCTTTTTCTAAGCAATAGGGGTTTTTTTCTAAAATAATATTCAAAATAACGAGATGTGTTATTATTTCCACTAGCTATAACATAATCAAATTTTTCATGAAAAATATCATTTGTAAATTTTATTTTATGTTTTAATATAGGTTTTTTATATTCTAATATTTTGCATAAAAAAGGAAGTAACAAATTGTCTTCTTCAGATAATTTAATTATGATATGATATCCTGACAATAGAACGCATAAAAAATCATGAAATCCTACTATTGGAATGTTTCCAGGCATAATAACAAGAATTTTTTTTTGTTTTCTTTTCCTATTTAAATAATATTTATTAACCCAAGATTCTAATTTTTCTTTTTTTAGATTTCTTCCCCATTGATCAATAGTTATCAATAAATCTTTTTCTCTGAACCAGCTATTTTGGATAGTAATTTTTTGTATAATTTTTTTCAATTCAAAGAAAAGATTCCTATAATGTTTAGGAATATATTTTTCGTTTGTGTAAAATTTTTTGAAAATTCTCAGAAAATAGCCTATTTTATCAAAAGTTTGAATCATTTTTTTTATTTATAAAATACAATGTCCATAAAAATCACAAAAGAATGTATTAATTGTGGTGCTTGTGAACCTGAATGTCCCAATAATGCAATTTATGAAGGAGGTAAAAAATGGAGAATGTCGGATGGAACTTCTTTAGGATTAAAAAGAAAAAGAGAAAAGGGAGAGGAATATTTTTGTTCAAATCCAATTGTAGAACAGGAACCTAAAGAAAAGGACATATATTTTATTGTTTCAGAAAAATGCACGGAATGCGTTGGTTTTTATGATGAACCACAATGCATTACAATATGTCCTGTAAATTGCTGTATATTAGATAAAAGCAATATAGAAACAAAAAATCAACTTTTTAAGAAAAAAAATTTTTTGCATGAAAAATAATATAAAATGATATGAATTATCATTGGAAAATATTTCTAAAAGAAGAATATAAAAAACCTTATTTTATAAGATTAATAAAATTAATTCAGAAAGAATATGACAATTTTATTTGTTTTCCGAAAAAAGAAAATATTTTTTCTTCTATAAGATATTGTCCTTTTCAAAAATTGAAAGTAGTTATCTTAGGACAAGACCCTTATTATAAAGAAAATCAAGCGGATGGTCTCTGTTTTTCAGTTCCAAATGGAATTCCATTTCCTCCTTCATTAAGGAACATTTTTGTAGAAATCAAGAATTGCTTTAATTGCTCAATTCCTTCTAGTGGATCTTTAATTCATTGGGCTCAACAAGGGGTTCTATTATTAAATTCTATCCTAACAGTTAGGAAAGGTGATCCTGGATCTCATAAGAACATAGGATGGGAATTTTTTACAGATCAAATTATAAAATTTATTTCCAATAACAGAAAAAATATTGTTTTTCTTTTGTGGGGTAAATATGCTCATAAGAAAATATTTTTAATTAACCCTTTTAACAATCATTTTATTTTAAAAACATCACATCCATCTCCATTTTCTGTCCATATGGGTTTTTTTGGATCTCAACATTTTTTACAAACTAATGAATTTTTAGACAAAAAAGGAAAAAAACCAATTATTTGGGTTATTTAAAATAAATAGGAGAATGGTATTTTATCAATCTATATATGTATGGATTTATTTTCAAAGCTTAGTAAAGCGGCTTCTTTGAAAGATTCACTAAAAGTGGGGTGAGGATGACAAATTCTATATATATCCTCTGAAGAGGAACGGAATTCCATAGCAACGGATGCTTCCATTATCATATCTGAAGCATGATCTCCTATTATATGAACTCCTAATATTTCATCTGTTTTTTTATGGGAAATCATTTTTAAAAACCCTTCTATGCATCCACTTACTCGAGATCTTCCTAATGCTTTCATAGGAAAAATTCCTACGTTATATTCTATTTTTTCTTTTTTTATTTGATTTTCTGAATATCCAACGCTAGCTATTTCAGGATGTGTATAAATTACTGATGGAATTAAATTGTAATTTAATTTGTTTGGTTTTTGTCCAGTAATATGTTCTACTGCATGTAATCCTTCTTCCTCCGCTTTATGTGCTAACATTTTTCCTCCTATTACGTCTCCGATTGCATATATGTTTTTGATATTACTTTGCAAGAAATCATTAACTAATATGAATCCCTTTTTATCTCTTTTAATTCCTATATTTTCTAATCCTATGTTTTTCGTATATGGAGTTCTTCCTATTGATAATAAACAGTAATCTCCTATAAATTTCATTTTTTTCCCACTTTTTGATTTAACAAAAATTGATACTTCTTTAGTGTTTTCAAGAACATGAGTGATAGATAAAGAAGTTTCTATTTGTATAGAAGATTTTTCTAAAATTCTTTTAATTCCTTTACTTAAAGAATCATCCATGTTTGATATGATTTCATCTGCAGATTCTATAATGGTTATTTGACTTCCTAATCTATTAAAAATAGAACCTAATTCTAATCCAATGATTCCTCCTCCAATTATTATGATCTTTTCAGGAACTTCATTTAAAGAGAGAGCTTCTGTAGAAGAAATAATTTTATTTCCAAAATTTAAATAAGAGAAACATAAAGGTTTAGATCCTGTGGATATTATACAATATTTAAATTGTATTTTTTGTTTTTTTTTTAGTGATTTTCTTTCTTTTATAGAAAGTATATTATTTGTTTCAAATGAACCTATTCCTTCATACACATCAATTTTATTTTTTTTCATTAAATATTTAATTCCATTATTCATATTTTTTACTATTTCATTCTTTCTATTCATCATTTTCTGAAAATCGAAAAATAATTTTTCAAAAAAAATTCCATGTGAAGAATAATCATTTTTAGCTAATGAAAAATACTTAGAAGAATTTAAAAGAGATTTAGAAGGAATGCAACCTACATTCAAACATGTTCCACCTAATCTTTGATATTTTTCTATAATTGCAGTACGAAGTCCTAATTGACTAGCTCTAATAGCGGAAACATATCCTCCAGGTCCGGATCCAATAACAATAAGATCATATATATTCATATTATTATTCATATTATTATTCATATTATTTATTATCAATTATTTAAATTTACAAACATAATTTATTTACATATTCAACACATATGCAAAAATAAGTGGAGCAACTATGGTTGCATCTGATTCTATCATAAATTTTGGAGTATCTTTGTCCAGTTTTCCCCAAGTTATTTTTTCATTTGGAATAGCCCCTGAATAAGATCCATAACTTGTTGTAGAATCTGAAATTTGACAAAAATAAGACCAGAAAGGAGTAGCAGAAAATCCTATATCTTGAGATAGCATAGGAACGACACAAATAGGAAAATCCCCGGAAATACCTCCTCCAATTTGAAAAAAACCTATTTTGTGTTTTATAGATTCTTTTTGATACCATTTAGCTAAATCAATCATATATTCTATGCCATTCTTTACAAGAAAAGGTTGAAGCTTATTTTTCATACAATATGAAGAAAAAATATTTCCTATAGTACTATCTTCCCATCCTGGAACTACCATTGGTAGATTTTTTTTAGCAGCAGCTAATACCCAACTATTTTCTGGATTAATATTGTAATAGGGTTCTAAAATATTTTCTAATAATAATTGATAAATATATTCATGAGGAAAATAACGTTTTGATTTTTCTTTAGCTCTTTTCCATACTTGAAAAATACATTTTTGTAATTTTTTAAAAGCTTGTTCTTCTGGAATACAAGTATCTGTAACCCTATAATATCCTTTTTTCAAAAAATTTTTTTCATTATCCGGAGTTAAATCTCTATAATTCGGTATTTTTTTGTAATGAGAATGTGCTATTAAATTCAATATATCTTCTTCTAAATTAGCTCCAGTACAAGAAATAATATGAACTTGGTCTTTTCTAATCATCTCAGATAATATTTTACCTAATTCAGCAGTACTCATTGCTCCTGCTAATGCAATCATCATTTTTCCATTATTTTTAGTATGATTTTTATACGCTTTAGCCGATTCTGATAGAGTTAAAGCATTAAAATGAAGAAAGTATTTCTTAATAAAAGAAGTAATAGAAGATTCTTTCATAATTTTTATTTTTATCTAGCTATTTGAACAGCTCTGGTTTCTCTAATCACTGTTACTTTTATCTGACCAGGGTAAGTCATCTCATTTTTTATTTTTTCTGTTATGTCACAAGATAACTGAAAAGCTTTTTTATCATCAATTTTATTGCTTTCCACTAAAACACGTAATTCCCTTCCTGCTTGTATAGCAAAAGCTTTATTAACTCCATAAAAACTAAAAGCTATATCTTCTAAATTTTTTAGTCTTTTAGAATAGGATTCAAAAGAATTTCTTCTTACTCCAGGACGAGCTCCACTAATGGAATCTGAAACTTGTACAATAGGAGATATTAGTACTTTCATCTCAATTTCATCATGATGCGATCCTATTGCATTACAAATTTCCATATTTTCTCCATATTTTTCTGCCCATTGCATTCCTAAAATAGCATGAGGAAGTTCAGATTCACTTTCAGGAACTTTACCTATATCATGTAGCAATCCTGCACGTTTTGCCAATTTTGCATTTAAACCTAGTTCAGAAGCTAATATTCCTGATAAATGTGCTACTTCTCTAGAATGTTGTAACAAATTTTGTCCATAAGAAGAACGATATTTCATTCTTCCTATCATTCTAATTAATTCTGGATGAATTCCATGAAGACCTAAATCTATTATATTTTTTTTTCCTATTTCAACTATTTCTTCTTCAATTTGCTTTTTCGTTTTTTCTACTATTTCTTCAATTCTTGCAGGATGTATACGTCCATCAATCACTAATTTATGAAGAGACAATCTAGCCACCTCTCTTCGTATGGGATTGAAGCAAGATAAAAGAATAGCCTCTGGGGTATCATCTACAATAATTTCTACCCCTGTAGCCTTTTCTAAAGCTCTTATATTTCTTCCCTCTCGTCCAATAATACGTCCTTTGACATCATCTGATTCTATATTAAAAACAGACACTGCATTTTCTACGGATTGTTCTGTTCCTATTCTTTGAATGGCTTGAACAACAATTTTTTTTGCTTCCATTTTTGCAGTTAATTGCGATTCTTCTATAATATTTTGTACGTAAGATTGAGCTTTAATTTTTGCTTCATTTTTAAAATTATCAATTAATTCATTTTTAGCTTCTTCGGAAGTATAATTGGATATTTTTTCAAGAATTTCTACTTGTTTAATATGCATTTTTTTAAATTCTTCTTGTTGATTTTTTAGAATTTTATATTTTTTTTCATAATCATTAATTTGTGTTTCTAAACGATTGTTTCTCTTAAAGTAAATTTCTATTTCTCTAGATAATCTGTTTTCTTTTTCTTTTGTTTTATTTTCTGTATCTATAATTCTTTTTTCTCTAAGATGAACATCTTTTTCATGTTTTGATTTGAGTTCTATAAATTTTTCTTTTGCTTGAAGCATTTTCTTTTTTTTTATGGATTCACCTTTTTTTTCAGCATTTTCTATGATTTTTTTAGTTTGAAAATCAGTTTTTTCTAACAATTGAATATATTTTCTTAATATGGTTTTTTTTCCAAAAAAATAAGATGCAATAATTCCAATCACAAACCCCATGAGGAACAAAAATCCAACATTTATTTTCATATTTACTCAATTTAAATAAAAATAAAATAGACATTTTAATAACATTTTTAAAACAAAAAACACTTAATAAAAATTATTCAATTTTTTTAAGGTTTATAAATAAATATACGAGATTAAAGAAAAAAATTATTGATAATATATTTTTATCAAATGATATTTGAATATATTATAATATATTTGTTTAAAATAGGAATTTTCAATTAATGGAAAGAGCATATTTAGACAATGCTGCTACAACACCAATAAGAAGTGAAGTAATTAAAGTCATGAATAATGCATTAAAATACTCATTTGGGAATCCATCTTCGATACAACATAGTTATGGAAGAGAAGCACGTTCTATGATAGAAGAATCTAGAATTCGTATAGCAAAAAACATAACAGCATCTCCTTATGAAATTGTTTTTACTTCTGGAGGAACTGAAGCAAATAATCTAGTATTGAGATCTTCTGTATTAAATTTAGGTGTTCAACATATTATAACTTCCAAATTAGAACATTATTCTGTCTTACAAACTGTTATTGATTTATCTCATAAACATAAAGTATGTGTAAGTTTTGTTCAACTTAAAGAGAAAGGAATACTTGATTTAAATCATATGGAAGATATTTTGAAAAAAAATTCTTCTAAAAAAACACTTGTAAGTTTAATGTATGCAAACAATGAAATTGGAAATTTATTAGAACTAGAGAAAATTCTATTTTTGTACAAAAAATATAATTTTTATTTTCATTCAGATACGATTCAAATTATTGGAAATTTTCCTATTAATATGGAAAAATTATCTTTTGATTTTGTTACTGCAAGTGCTCACAAATTTTATGGTCCAAAAGGAATTGGTTTTGTATTCATCAGAAATCATATTCTGAAAAAAATAAAAAACTTTATAACTGGAGGTTTTCAAGAATATGGAATTCGTTCCGGAACAGAAAATACGTATGGAATAGTTGGATTATCAGAAGCGTTACAATTATCTTGTTCTAATTTTTCTCATCATATAGAAAAAATAAGAAGTTTGAAATTTTATTGTATTTCAGAATTAAATAAAATTATCCCAAATATTATTTTTAATGGATTATCATCTGATATTAATAGGAGTCTTCCTTCTATATTAAGTTTTTTATATCCAACAAAAAAAGATTACCTGTTATATTTTCATTTAGATTTAATGGGAGTTTCCGTTTCTAAAGGAAGCTCATGTAATAATGATGCAAAAAAAGTTTCTCACGTTATTAAAACCATAACAAATTCAAGTTTATTAAATAAAATGATGCCTATTAGAATTTCTTTTGGAATTTTTAATAAAAAAAAAGATATAGATTTATTAATAAAATCTTTACAAAAAATTAGGGAACAAAAAAATTTACATAAATTGTAAATATCTTATTATATTTACACATCTTAACAATATATTTTTAAGTTAACTAAATTCAATCAGTGAATCAGTTTCATTTTTTTCGATCTTCTGTTGGGAAAAAAATAGTTATGGCGACTACAGGTGTATTTCTTATGGTCTTCTTGCTATTGCATTTGAGTGTTAATCTTTTTCTTTTTTCAGGAGAACAATCTTTTAATGATGCTGTTTCTTTCATGAGAAGAAATTTATTTATTAGAATTATGGAATATGTTCTTTTTATAGGATTTTTAGTTCATATTCTGTTTGGAGTTAAATTACATTTACAAAATAGAAAGGCAAAAGGGAAAGTAGACTATGCTATGAATTATTTTACAATTTCATTTAGCAGTCGCACAATGATATATACAGGAATTTTGATTTTATGCTTTCTAATTTTACATATTGTAAATTTTATGATACCTATGAAATATTCAAATCATAACTATACTTCGGATTATAATATAGTTATTTCTTTATTTAAAAATCCTTGGTATACACTTATATATGTGTTTTCCTTTTTTATTTTAGGAATTCATTTGAACCATGGGTTTCAATCTTCTTTCCAATCTTTAGGGTTATCTAATAAAAATAGATTAATTTGGATACAAAAATTTGGTTTTTTTTATTTCTGGTTTATTTGTTGTGGATTTTCTATTATCGCTATTTGGTTTTTTTTCAAAGGTAACTAATACTTTTCTTGTCAATGACTAAAAATTATTTAAAGTTAAATTCAAAAATTCCAGAGGGTTCTATTAATAAAAAATGGGAGAATCATAAATCTAATTTAAAATTAGTATCTCCTAATAACAGATATAATATAGAAATAATTGTAGTAGGAACTGGATTAGCTGGTGGATCTGTTTGTGCTTCTTTATCTGAATTGGGATATCAAATAAAAGCTTTTTGTTATCAAGATTCACCTAGAAGAGCTCATTCTGTTGCAGCTCAAGGTGGAATAAATGCTTCTAAAAATTATAAAGGAGATAATGATTCTATCTATCAACTTTTTTATGATACCATAAAAGGAGGAGATTATAGATCAAGAGAAGCTAATGTTTACCGTTTATCAGAAATTTCTTCCAATATTATTGATCAATGTGTAGCTCAGGGGGTTCCATTTGCTCGTGACTATGCTGGATATTTGGAAACTAGATCTTTTGGAGGAACAAAAGTATCCAGAACGTTTTATGCTAAAGGACAAACTGGTCAACAATTATTATTATCTTGTTATTCTGCCATGTGTAGACAAATAGGAAAAGGAAGAATAAAGATGTATAATCGACATGAAATGCTCGATTTGGTAATTATAGAAGGTGCAGCTAGGGGAATTATTGCTAGAAACTTGGTTTCTGGAAAAATAGAAAGACATACAGCACATGCTGTAATAATTGCTTCTGGAGGTTATGGAAATGTATTTTTTTTATCTACTAATGCAATGGGATCTAATGCCAGTGCTATATGGAAAGTTCATAAAAAAGGAGGGTTATTTGCCAACCCTTGTTATACGCAAATACATCCTACTTGTATTCCAATACACGGAAGTTATCAATCTAAGTTAACGTTGATGTCTGAGTCTTTAAGAAATGATGGAAGAATATGGGTTCCAAAAAAGTTGGAAGATGCTATTTTGATACGAAATGGAACTAAAGATCCTGAAAATATAGATGAAGAAGAAAGAGATTATTATTTAGAAAGACGTTATCCTTCATTTGGAAATCTTGTTCCAAGAGATATTGCATCTAGAGCAGCTAAAGAACGTTGTGATAAAGGATATGGAGTAGAAAATAATGAGAAAAAAGAAGGTGTATTTTTAGATTTTTCCTCCGCAATAAATAAATATGGAAAAGAAAAGGATAAAGACATTGAAAAAGATCAATACAAAAATTCAACTAATTTAGGAGTAAAATACATGGATTCTAAATATGGAAATTTATTTCATATGTATGAAAAAATTACCAATCGAAATCCTTATAAAACTCCTATGAAAATTTATCCTGCGGTTCATTATACTATGGGAGGATTATGGGTTGATTACAATTTAATGTCCTCTATTCCTGGTTGTTATGTTATAGGGGAAGCTAATTTTTCTGATCATGGAGCTAATAGATTAGGAGCGTCTGCTTTAATGCAAGGGTTAGCTGATGGATATTTTATCTTACCATATACTATATCAGATTATCTTTCTAGATATATAAGATTTCCAAATAAAATATCTACAAAACATGAAGAATTTGATAAATCAGAAAAAAATGTGAAGGATATAATTCGAAAACTTGTTAATAATAATGGAAAAATTCCTGTGGATTTTTTTCATAAAAAACTTGGAAATATTATGTGGGAATATGTGGGAATGAGCAGAAATCATGTTGGATTATCTGAATCTATAAAAAAGATCCAAGAGCTTCGTAATGAATTTTGGAAAAATGTTTTTGTTCCTGGAAAATTTGAAGATGGATTAAATTCTGAATTAGAGAAAGCTGTCCGTGTTGCAGATTTTTTGGAACTGGGAGAATTAATGGCAATGGATGCTTTAAATAGAAAAGAATCTTGTGGAAGTCATTTTAGAGAAGAATACCAAACAAAAGAAGGAGAAGCTCTTCGTGATGATATTCATTATAAACACGTATCTGTATGGGAAAATTTAGATAATAAACCTATTAGTGATGAGATAATGTATAAAGAAAATTTAAATTATACTTTTGTGAAAGTACAATCACGATCTTATAAATAAAATATGAAAAAACCACTTAAATTTAAATTAAAAATATGGAGACAAGAAAATAATAAAGAAAAAGGTTATTTTAAAACTTATATAGTTAATAATATATCTCCTAACAGCTCATTTTTAGAAATGTTGGATCTTTTAAATAATGAAATCATAAAAAATAAAGAAGAGACTTCTACAATAGCATTTGATCACGATTGTCGGGAAGGAATTTGTGGAATGTGTTCTTTGCATATAAATGGAAGGCCTCATGGACCGGATAATTTAACTACTACTTGTCAACTACATATGCGTCATTTTAGTGAAGGAGAAACTATATATGTTGAACCTTGGAGAGCTAAGCCTTTTCCTGTTATTAAAGATCTTATTGTGGATAGATCTTCTTTTGATAGAATTATTATATCAGGTGGTTTTATTTCTGTAAATACATTAGGAAAAACAATAGATGGGAACATGATTCCCATTTCAAAAGACGAAGCGGATAAAGCTTTTGATGCTGCTATATGCATTGGTTGTGGAGCATGTGTAGCAGCATGTAAAAATAAATCTGCTATGTTATTTGTTGCAGCAAAAGTTTCGCAATTTTCTTTACTACCTCAAGGTAAGATAGAAAGAAAAAGAAGAGTGTTAAATATGATAAATAAAATGGATGAAGAAGGATTTGGATCTTGTACTAACACACAAGCATGTGAAATAGAATGTCCAAAAGGAATATCTACAGAATATATTTCTTTAATGAATAGTGAATATATTCGTTCATTTATTACTTAGTTTATGAATATGAAATGGAATACTTAGATTTTGAAAAGCCAATACAAGAAATTAAAGATCAGTATGTTAAATGTATGTTGATAGAGGAAAAAAGTGGAGTAGATATGAAGGAAGTTTGTAGGCAATTACAATCAAAATTAGAAGAAACTATTAAAAAGATACATAATAATTTAACTTCCTGGCAAAGAGTTCAATTATCTAGACACCCAAACAGACCTTACACTTTAGATTACATACAGTCTATAACAAAAAAAGATTCTTTTATAGAATTACATGGAGATCGTAATTTTGGAGATGATAAAGCTGTAGTAGGAGGTTTTGGAAAAATAGAAGAAAATACTTTTATGTTAATAGGGACACAAAAGGGAAGAAATACTAAAGATAGACAATATAGAAGGTTTGGAATGCCTAATCCTGAAGGATATAGAAAAGCTTTACGTTTAATGAAATTGGCGGAAAAATTTTGTAAACCTGTTATTACTTTTGTTGATACTCCAGGAGCATTTCCAGGAATTGAAGCAGAAAAAAGAGGTCAAGGAGAAGCAATTGGAAAGAATATTTATGAAATGATGTGTTTAAAAGTTCCTATTATTGTTTTAATCATAGGAGAGGGAGCTAGCGGGGGAGCTTTAGGAATTGGAATAGGAGACAAAATTTCTATGATGGAAAATTCATGGTTTTCTGTTATTTCTCCTGAAAGTTGCTCTACAATACTTTGGGGAAAATGGGACAAGAAAGAGATATCATCAGAAGTATTAAAACTGACAGCAGAAGATATGTATAAATTAAATCTTATAGATGATATTATTAAAGAACCTTTAGGAGGGGCTCATTTTTGTCCAAGAAAAGCTTATAAATTAGTAAAAAAAAAAATAATAAAACATTATAAACAATTATCTATTATTGAAATAGAATCTCTTATTAGAAAGAGAAAAAATAAGTATATTTCCATAGGCTGTTTCGATGAATAAACTGAAAACCAGTTTTATATTATATTGAACGTGTATACAAATATTAAAAACCAAAATGAAGAAATGAAAAATATACTGTAGTGATTGAACAATGATTTTATGAATAAAATTTGGATAAACCAAAATCAAGAAAAGGAAAATAATTTGCTTATTCAAACAGGAAAAATTCCTCCTCAAGCATTGGATTTAGAAGAAGCGATAATAGGATCCATAATGATAGATAAAAAAGGATTAGATGAAATTGTTGATATACTTTTTCCTGAGATCTTTTATAAAAAAGCACATCAAGAAATTTTTGAATCAGTACAAAGATTGTATCATAATTCTAATCCTATTGACCTATATACTGTTTCAAATGAACTTCGAAAAAATGGGAAGTTGGAATTAGCAGGAGGAGAATTTTATTTAATAAAATTAACTCAAAAAGTTGTTTCTTCTGCGCATATCGAGTATCATAGTAGGATCGTATTACAAAAATTTCTTTTAAGAAAGTTGATCAATATATCTTCCAATATTATTCAAAAATGTTATGAAGAAAGTACAGATGTGTTTGATCTTTTGGATCATGCAGAATCTAAACTTTTTGAAATGAACCAAAAATATTTGATTGAAAAAAAACATGAAACAACTCAATGTTTAGTAAAATCAGCTATTGATAAAATAAGAAAAGTAGAGAAAGAAAGATTAAGTGGAATTTCTTCTGGATTTTATAAAATGGATCAAATAACATCTGGATGGCAAAATTCTGATTTAATTATAATTGCTTCCAGACCTGGAATGGGAAAAACAACTTTTATGTTGTCCATGGTTGAAAATATTGTAATAGAGCAAAAAATTCCTGTTTTAGTTTTTTCATTGGAGATGTCTTCTATTCAATTAATTACAAGATTGATTTCATCAGAGACAGGTATTTCTTTAGAAAAAATAAAAAAAGCTAATCTATCTAAATTAGATTGGGAATGCTTAATGAATAAAACAGAAAATTTAAAAAACGCTCCTTTATTTATAGATGATACTCCTTCTTTATCTATATTCGGATTACGTTCTAAATGCCGTCGTTTTATATCTCAGCATGGAGTTAAATTGATATTAATAGATTATTTACAATTAATGGTTATTAATGATCATGGATTGAAATTACAAAATAGAGAACAAGAAATATCAGTTATTTCCAGAAATTTAAAATCTATAGCTAAGGAACTTGATATCCCTGTTATAGCTTTGTCTCAACTTTCTAGAGCTGTTGAAACGAGAGGTGGAAGTAAACGTCCTTTATTATCTGATTTACGTGAATCTGGTGCTATTGAACAAGATGCAGATATTGTTTTATTTATTTATAGACCTGAATATTACGGATTTAAAATTTGGGATTATGATGGAAATAACGATTCATGCATTGGTCAAGCAGAGATAATTATAGCTAAACATAGAAATGGAGGGTTAGATAAATTTCGTTTGAGATTTATAAGTAATCAAGCAAAATTTGTGAATTTAGAAGAAGAAAAATCTAAATCATTGGTTTGGGAAGAAAATTCTTTTATGTCGTTTTCTAGATATTTTGATAAAAACAATAATAATATAGAATCTCGATATAACAATGAGATTGATTTTCTTAATGATGAAGATCTAAAATAGATATAATATTGAATTTTGAATGGTTTTTTTCTAAAAGAACAATTTGGAAAGATTGTGGTTCAAACAAAAGACTTAGAACAATAATTTTAATAACACAAACAACAATATCTTTTGGTTTAATTATTATTATTTTGACTTTTTCTATAGGATTTGGATTTAAAAAAATCATCAAAGACAAATTTTTAAATATTAGAGGTCAATTTATTGTTAAAAACAATAATTCTTTTTTTTCTAGAAAAGAAACAAATTTTTTTCTGAAAGAACATTTTCAATGTGATCTTGTTAAACAGATTCATGGAATTATTGAAAATAATGTTATTATTTGTACTGAAAAAAAAATGGGAAGATACGTATATAAAGGTTTATATGAAGATTATAATCCATTTTTTTTTCAATATTTTTTAGTCAAGGGAAATTTGCGAGATGCAAAAGAAAATTTTAATAAAAACGTTGTTTTATCCAAAAAAATATCCCTATCATTAGGATTAGAGATAGGATCAAATGTAAAAATAGATTTTCTATTTTTTAAAAAAAAAGGATCTCCTATTGTAATTTCTAAAAAATTTATAGTCTCTGGGTTATATGAAACAGGAATTCCAGAATTTGATGATTTATATATTATTGGTAATATAAAACATATTCAACAGATTTATGGATGGAAAGAAGATTTATCCAATAAATTTGAGATTTTTTTGTATTCCTTTGAAAAAGGAAATACCAAAAAAAATTTTTTTAAAAAAATATCTAATAATTTTTCAGTTCAAACTATTTATGATCAAAAAAATAATGAAATTATAAAATGGTTAAATATGTTTGACACAAATATTATTATTATTAGTTTTATTGTTTTTATTTCAATAGTAATAAATATGATGGTATTTATACTAATACTTTTTTTAGAAAGAATTAGAACTATAGGTATTTTAAAAACTTTAGGAGCTAAAAATAAAGTTATACATAAAATATTCATATTTTATGTTCTACACATATTTATTCCATCATTAATTGTAGGAAATTTTATAGGAATTACTTTATTAGTAATCCAAAAAAAATTTCATTTTGTTTCATTGAACAAAATACAATATTTTGTGGATTTTGTTCCAATTTACATCAATATAAATCATATTTTAACTATTAATTTAGTAATTACTTCAATTTGTTTTGTAACAATACTCTTCCCTATTTTATTTATTATTAATAAAATTTCTACTATTAAAATAGTAGAAATTGAATAGACCTCAAAATTTAATTTTGTATTTTTGTTCTTTAACAAAAGAAAATTTTATTCATTTTTGACACTTGTAAAATCTTCATCTGGAATAAGAGGAACATTAGGAGGAAAAATAGGAAAAGGATTTTCCCCTGTGGATATAATTAAATTTTCTGCGGGATATATTTCCTGGATGAGAAGAAAATATAAAAAAAAGAAAAAATATGTTATTATTTTAGGTAGAGATGGTAGAATTACTTCTTCCTTATTTCAAGAATTTTTGATTATTACTTTCAGAAGTCTTGGAGTCGATGTTATAAACATTGGTTTATCTACAACTCCTACTGTTGGAATAGCTATTATAGATGAGAAAGCAGATGGAGGAGTTATGTTGACAGCTAGTCATAATCCTAAAAATTGGAATGGATTAAAAATGTTTAATTCTTACGGAGAATTTTTATCTGAAAATGATTTTCAAAAATTATTTTATATAACGGAAAAAGAAAATTTTTTATTTTCTTCTTATAAAGAATTAGGAAATGTTTTTCATAAAAGAAATTGCATTCAAAAACATGTAAAAAAAATTCTTTCATTACCTATTATAGATCAAAATATCATTAAAAAAGCAAAATTCAAAATTGTTATAGATGGAATTAATTCAGCAGGAGGAATTGCAGTTCCTATTCTTTTGGAACATTTGGGCGTCCATATCATTAAAATGCATTGTGATCCTCATGGTGATTTTATTCATAATCCCGAACCTATTCAAAAGAATTTGAAGGAAATATGTAATAAGGTACCAGAAGTAAAAGCGCATTTTGGTATATCCGTGGATCCAGATGTCGATCGTGTAGTATTTATTTGTGAAAATGGAGAATTTTTTGGAGAGGAACACACTTTAGTTGCTATTGCTGATTATGTATTAGAAAATAAATTTGGACCCGTTGTCTCCACTTTATCTTCTTCTCATTCATTAAAGGATCTTGCCATTAAAAAAGGAGTTCCTTATCATTCTACTTCTGTAGGAGAAGTTCACGTTGTCAAAAAAATGAAAGAAGTACATGCTGTTATTGGTGGAGAAGGAAACGGAGGAATTGTTTATCCTGAATTACGTTATGGAAGAGATGCGTTAGTAGGAATAGCTCTATTCTTAACAAAAGTAGCAAAACTTTCTAATATTTCATTATCTGAATTAAAAAAAAAATATTCTGGCTATTTTATGTCGAAAAAAAAAATTCGATTTTATTCCCATAAAAATATTCAAATGTTACTAAAAACAATTAAAAAAAAGTATAGAGGAAAGAAAATGAATTTAAGTGATGGTATTAAAATTGATTTATTAAATGATGAATGGATACATATAAGGAAATCTAATACTGAAAAAATTATTAGAATACATACAGAAAGTTTTTCAAAAAAAAGAGCTGATTTTTTAGCAAAAGAAATTTTGTGTGAAATAAAGAAATTATAAGTCATTTAATTATGTTACAAAATCTTATTAAATATACAGAAGAAAAATTCATTTCTAAAAACGATTTTCCTCCATTTTATTCTGGAGATACAATTACTGTTTTTTTTGAAATTAAGGAAGGAGAAAAAAAAAGAATTCAGTCATTTAAAGGAGTGATTATAAAAAAACAAGGAAAAGGATTAACAAAATCATTTACTATTAGAAAGATAAGTTCCGGAATAGGAATAGAACGTATATTTTTATTGAATCAACCAAATATACATAAGATAGAAATAAATAAAAAAGGAAAAGTTCGAAGATCGAGAATTTATTATTTTAGATCTCTTAAAGGGAAAAAAGCAAGAGTGAAGAGTTAAAATATTCGTAATTAGTGATGAAAAAAAAGCAAAAAAGATTCACCATTTGGTAAATCTTTTTTGCTTTTTTTTCATCACTGAATTACTTATTACTTACTTATTGCTTTTTTCATTTTCTTCAGTAGTAGTTACTTTTTCTTTTTCAGATGTAGATCCATTTTCTTCATTATTATTTTTTGATGTCTCCTCACTAGAAGTAGAAGGAGATGTATTTGTAGAACTGGAATCTGTATTTTCTGTATTATTAGTTGTTTTCTCCTCTTCTGTTGTAGTAGAGGTATTTTCACTATTTTTGTTTTTATTATTACAACCTACAGTAAACAAAAATATCGCCAATAAGATTGTAGTAAAAGTAATTCTTAATTTTTTCATCATAATCACTAGTATTTCAATTATTACATATTCTGGGCAAATTTATATAAAAATTTGAAATGAAAAAATATATCACCACTTGTATTTTTTTTCTAATCAAAATTATAGAAACAATAAAATTCAATTTTTAGTTTGATAAAAAGAAAAATTATGTTTTTTCATTGTACTATATACTCAACAAATCAACAAAATTATATATTATAAATAAAAAATTATGTCTTTAAATAAAAAGATCTTAAAAGAAGCTCTAACTTTTGATGATGTTCTACTAGTTCCTTCCTTTTCTTCAATTTTACCATCAGAAGTTTCTCTTAAAACTTATTTAACCCCTGATATATCTCTCAAAATTCCTATACTAAGTGCTGCTATGGATACAGTAACTGAATCTTCTTTAGCTATCTCTATAGCTAGAGAAGGAGGAATGGGAATAATTCATAAAAACATGAGTATAAAAAATCAATCAGAAGAAGTGTACAAAGTAAAAAGAAGTGAAAGTGGAATGATTGATGATCCTATCACACTTTCCAGGGATTCTACACTAAGACATGCTCAATATCTTATGAAGAGATATAAAATATCAGGATTACCGGTTGTAGAAAAAAATCGTTCCTTAGTAGGAATTATTACTAGAAGAGACATAAAGTATCGTACAGATTTGGATTCTTTAGTAGAAAATGTAATGACAAAAGAAAACTTAATTATTTCTAGTAAAAAAAATATAACTCTAGAAAAAGCAAAAAATATCTTATTAAAAGAAAGAATAGAAAAATTGCCTATCGTAGATGAAGAAAGTAAATTAGTAGGTTTAATCACAATTAGAGATATCGACAATTTGATAGATCATCCGAATGCTTGCAAAGATTCTAGAGGACGTTTTCGTGTAGGAGCAGCTGTAGGAATAGATAAATATATTTTAGAAAGAGTGGAATCTTTAGTTAAAGTAGGAGTAGATATTATCACTATAGATTCGGCTCATGGTCATTCCACTAGAATTTTAAAAATTATTAAATCAATACGTTCCTCTTTTCCAGAAATCCCATTGTTAGCTGGAAATGTAGTAACGAAAGAAGGCGCTAAAGATTTGATAAATGCTGGATCTACTGTTTTAAAAGTAGGGATAGGATCTGGTTCCATTTGTACAACAAGAGTAATAGCTGGAGTAGGAATGCCTCAAATTACAGCCATTAATGATGTGTATGAATACGCAAGTCAAAGGAATGTTAGTGTTAT
Source organism: Blattabacterium cuenoti (assembly GCF_014252295.1). NCBI lineage: Bacteria > Pseudomonadati > Bacteroidota > Flavobacteriia > Flavobacteriales > Blattabacteriaceae > Blattabacterium > Blattabacterium cuenoti. The sequence continues at coordinate 475,589 of NZ_CP059215.1, read as the reverse complement.
TTCTGATGGAGGTATTAGATATTCAGGAGACGTGGTAAAAGCTATAGCTGCAGGTGCTAGTTCTGTTATGATTGGAAGTTTATTTGCTGGAACAGATGAATCTCCTGGAGAAGAAGTTATTTTTCAAGGTAGAAAGTTTAAAACTTACGTTGGTATGGGGTCTTTAATTTCTATGAAAAGAGGAAGTAAAGATCGTTATTTTCAGTTTAAAGAAAAGTCTGTTCCAGAAGGAATAGAGGCTATAGTTCCATATAAAGGAAAAATGAAAGATACAATTTATCAAATTTGTGGAGGATTACGTTCTGGAATGGGATACTGTGGTGTTTCATCTATTACAGAACTGATGGAAAAAGGAAAATTTGTAAGAATTACTAATTCAGGATTAAAAGAAAACCATCCACATAGTGTTAGCATTACGAAAGAATCTCCAAACTATTATTTAAATAACAATACCCGGGACGGGATTTGAACCCGTACGATCGCAATGATCACAGGATTTTAAGTCCTGTGTGTCTACCAATTCCACCACCCAGGTTGAAAAAAAAGCGAGAAACGGGATTTGAACCCGCGACCTCGACCTTGGCAAGGTCGCGCTCTACCAACTGAGCTATTCTCGCTAAATTAATAATACTAAGTTAAAAACACTTTTATATATATAGCAAATTATTTTAATGATATAATCAGTTTTTAATTTCATTTGTTTTTACTTTTTTCTATTTTGAATGTTTTCAATATTTCTTTTGCTCTATTAATAATTTTAATAGGCATTCCTGATATTTTTGCTACGTGAATACCAAAACTATGTTCGCTTCCTCCAGTTATTAATTTTCGCATAAAAATAATATCATCATCAATTTTTTTTACAGAAACATGATAATTTTTTATTCTTTTAAAGATAGAACTCATTTCATTTAATTCGTGATAATGAGTAGCAAATAGAGTTAAAGGGCGTAATTGACTCTCATGTAAAAATTCAACGATAGATTTAGCTATTGAAATTCCATCGTAAGTGCTTGTTCCTCTTCCTATCTCATCTAAGATAAGAAAGCTTCTATGGGAGATATTATTTAGTATATTTGCCGTTTCGTTCATTTCTACCATAAAAGTAGATTCTCCCAAAGAAATATTATCAGAAGCTCCTACTCTGCTAAATATTTTATCTATTAATCCTATCTCTGCATATTGAGCCGGAACAAAGCTTCCAATATGGGTCATTAATATGATAATTGCTGTTTGTCGCAAAATAGCAGATTTACCTGACATATTTGGTCCTGTAATAACCATAATTTGTTGATCTGATTTATTTAAAATAACATCATTTGGTATATAAGATATTTTGGATAAAAATTGTCTTTCTATAACTGGATGTCTTCCTTTTAAAATATATATTTTTGAAGAATGATTAATTTTTGGTTTTACGTAATTATTTTCTAATGCAATATTGGAAAAAGAACATAAAACGTCTAATATTGCAATTTTTTTAGCATTTGTTTGTAAATATTCTAAATATTCTAAAATTTCACTAATTAAATTATTAAATATTTCTTTTTCCAAAAAGAATATTTTTTGCTCTGCATTTAAAATTTTCAGTTCATAATTTTTTAACTCTTTGGTTATATATCTTCCAGAATTAGATAAAGTTTGTTTTTGAAACCAATGAGATGGAATATGATGTTTTTTTGGATTTCTTACTTCAAAAAAGTATCCAAAAATGTTATTGTATCCAATTTTTAAATTGTTTATTCCTGTGTTTTTTTGTTCTATTTTACATAGCTTTTCCAAATATTCTTTTTGTGAGAAATAAAGAACACGAATTTGATCTAATTCTTTAGAGACTCCTTTTATAATTACATTTCCTTTTCCTTTTTCAATTTGATTTGGAGTATTATCCTCTATGGTTTTAACAATTTTATCAGATATTGTTTTGCAATCTTTAAAAGATTTTCCTATATCTACGAGAACTTTAGATTCTTGAGATAAAATTTTTTCTTTTATTTCAGTTATGGAAGTTACTGATTTATGTAATGTATATATTTCACGAGGAGTTATTTTTCTAATAACCATTTTTGCAATTATTCTTTCTATATCATAAACATTTTTAAGTTTTTTTTTTATAAAATTCCGTACTATATTATTAGAATGTAGTTCCTGTACTATTTTATGTCGTTTTTTTATACAAAAAATGTTTACTAGAGGAAAAAGAATCCAATTTTTTAATAATCTACTTCCCATAGGAGTGGTTGTATGATCCAAAATATTGATTAAAGGAACTCCTTCTTTATTTAGAGAATTAAATATTTCTAAATTACGAAAAGTAAAATCATCGATCCACATATGTTCTTCTTTTTTTATTCTTTGTATATTAGAAATATGTTTTATATTGAAGTGTTGTGTATTATGTAAATAAGATAATATTACTCCAGAAGAAATAATTCCTAATTTTAAATTATCGATTCCAAATCCTTTTAGAGAATTCGTTTTAAAATGAGATATAAGTTGTTCATATGCAAATTCATAATTAAATATCCAGTTTTCCATTAAAAAAGTATAATATTTGTTTTTCAATAATTTATCAAAAAATCTTTTTTCTTTTCTTTGAAAAAGAATTTCGCTGGGGTTAAAAAATTTTAAATATTGTAACACATTATTTTCTTCATCTTCTGTTAGAAAAAATTCTCCCGTAGAAATGTCTAAAAGGCTTAATCCCAATTTTTTATATCCAACATGGATAGAAGCTAAAAAATTGTTTGATTTTGTTTGTAAAATATTTTCATTTATAGTTATTCCTGGAGTTACCAATTCAGTAACTCCTCTTTTAACAAGATTCTTACCTTTTTGAGGTTCTTCTAGTTGATCACAAATTGCTACCCGTAATCTTGATCGTATTAATTTTGGCAAATAATTATTTAATGAGTGGTAAGGAAATCCTGCTAAATGAATATTAGATCGTTTAGTCAAAACAATATTTAATATTTTTGAACATATAACTGCGTCTTTTCCAAATATTTCGTAAAAATCTCCAACTTGAAATAATAAAATAGTATCTGGATATTTATTTTTAATATTATTATATTGTTTTATCAATGGAGTTTCTTCTTTTTTTTTATAAGAAAACTTTTTATTTCTATTCATAGAATAATGAATTTATTTAGAGTAAAATAGAAGATTTTTAATTTATTATTACAATAAAACTTATGTCAAAAATATTTAGAATATATAAAAAACTGGATCTCAATAGAATAAGAATAGAAATATCTGAATATTGGAAAAAACATAAGATTATTCAAAGTTGCCTTAACTTATCTAATAATGATAAAAAATCATTTTTTTATGTTTTATATGAAGGACCTCCTTCTTTAAATGGAGAACCTGGGATACATCATATATTAGCTAGAACTATAAAAGATATTTTATGTAGATATCATACTTTAAAAGGTAAAAAAGTATTTAGAAAATCTGGATGGGATACTCATGGTCTTCCTATTGAATTAAATGTTGAAAAAAAAATGAAAATTACTAAAAATGATGTAGGGAAAACAATTAGTGTAAAAGAATACAATCAGTTATGTAAAAGTTTCGTTGATAAATCATTAAAAAAATGGTTATTATTTACACAAATAATAGGTTATTGGATAGATTTAGATAATTCATTTTTAACTTACAACGCAAAATATATAGAAAGTGTATGGTGGTTGATAAAGAAATTTTACTGTAAAAACCTTATTTACAAAGGATTTAATATTCAACCATACTCTCCTGCTGCAGGAACAGGATTGAGTTATCATGAATTAAATATGCCTGGAACTTATAAAAAAGTAGAGCAAATATCTCCATTTTTAAAATTTAAGGTTATAAAAAATACTCTTCCAAAAAATTTAAAAAATGTTTCAGGAGATATTTACTTTTTGTCATGGACGACTACACCTTGGACCCTCCCTTCAAATACTGCATTAGCTATTGGCTCTACTATAGATTATGTTTTAGTTCAAACTTATAACACTTATACTTTTTGTATAGAAAATATCATTTTTGCAGAAAAATTGATTCATAGAATATTATTATCTGATAAGTTTTATTCTGTTTCGAAAAATGTTGAATTAAATGTACAAAATATCAAAGGAAAAAAAATTCCTTATGTAATAGTAAAAAAGATTAAGGGAAAGGAATTAATCTATAGTAGATATAAACAATTATTACCTTGGGCTAAACCTTATTATAATCAAAAGAACGCATTTCAAGTTATAGAAGGAGATTTTGTTAGTGTAGATGAAGGAACAGGAATTGTTCATATATCTCCTACATTTGGAATAGAAGATTTTATAGTTTCCAAAAAATATAATATTCCTCCAATGTTAGTTTTAGATGAAAATAACATTCCTGTTCCTTTAGTTGATTTACAAGGAAAGTATTTAAAAACTTTACCATATGGATTTGGTGGAGAATATATTAAAAATGATCTTAATCCAGATAATATAAAAAACAAAATTTCAGTAGATGAAAAAATTGTTCTTTTTCTAGAAAAAAAAGGAAAGATATTTAGGATAGAAAAATATATCCATTCTTATCCACATTGTTGGAGAACAGGAAAACCAATACTTTATTATCCTTTAGATTCATGGTTTATTAAAACCACAAAAGAAAAAAATAAAATGATTTTTTTGAATCAAAAAATAAAATGGTATCCAGAATCCACAGGTAGAAAACGGTTTGATTCTTGGTTGAAGAATATAAAAGATTGGAATTTATCAAGAACTAGATATTGGGGAACTCCTATTCCTATTTGGAGAACAGAAAAAGGAGACGAAGAAATAGTTATTGGATCAATTAAAGAATTAGTTATGGAGATTCAAAAATCTATTAGGCATGGTTTCATGTCTAATAATATATTTAAAAATTTTATGTTAGATGATATGAGTAATGATAATTATAATAAAATAGATTTACATAAACATGTTTTAGATAAGGTTATTTTAGTTTCTTCAAAAGGAACTCCAATGAAAAGAGAGTCAGATTTAGTAGATGTATGGTTTGATTCCGGAGCTATGCCATATGCACAATTCCATTATCCTTTCGAAAATAAAGAATATATCGACAATAATTTATTATTTCCTGCTGATTTCGTTTCTGAAGGAATAGATCAAACAAGAGGATGGTTTTTTACTTTGCATACTGTTAGTAGTTTATTATTCAATTCTATATCATATAAAAATGTAATATCAACAGGACTAATTTTAGATAAAGATGGACATAAAATGTCTAAGAGTAAAGGAAATACTATTAATCCTTTTGATTTAATTAATCATTATAGTTCTGATGCAATACGTTGGTATATCATATTTAATTCTGAACCTTGGGATAATATTAAATTTAATATAGAAGGAATTCACACTGTAATCAGCAAATTTTTTGGAACATTATATAATATCTATTCTTTTTTCGTTTTGTATGCTAATATTGATGGTTTTTCTTATAAAGAAAAAGAATGTTCCAAATATTATACAGAATTAGATTTTTGGATTCTTTCTGAATTGAACACTATGATTAAAAAAGTGGATAATTATTATGCTAATTACAATCCAACCAAAGTTACACGTTTAATTTCATCTTTTGTATTAGATAAGTTGAGTAATTGGTACATAAGATTATGCAGAAGAAGATTTTGGAAAGAAAAATATACAGAAAATAAGATATCTGCATATCAAATTCTTTATAAATGTTTAGTTGTGTTGTCAAAATTGACTTCTCCTATTATTCCGTTTTTTTCCGATCAAATTTATATTGATTTAAATTCTGTTACAAATAAGGAAACTTGCAAAAGTGTTCATTTAACTATTTTTCCTAGTTATGACCTAAATTTAATTAATAGAGAATTGGAAAAAAAAATGTCTTTGATTCAGAAAATAATTACTATGATTTTTTCTGTTCGAAAAAAAAATGGAATTAAAATTCGTCAACCTTTGCAAAGGGTACTAATTCTTATCTCCGATCAAACAATACGTTCTCAATTAAATAAATCATCAGATATTATTTTGAAAGAAGCTAATATTAAAGAAATAGAATTTTCTAATTCTTATAAAAATTTGGAATTGATCAAATATATTAAACCAAATTATCAATCTTTGGGTCCTAAATTTGGGAATAAAACTCAAATTATTTCCAAAATAATAGAAGGATTCACTCAGCAAAAAATTAGAGAAATAGAAGAAAATAAAAAGTGTACGATTTCTTTAGAAGGAGAAAGAATTAATCTTCTTTTAGAAAATGTTAAAATTACTACTGAATATCTCAAAAATTGGTCTGTTTTATTTGATCACGTATATGGATTAACAATAGCATTAGATTTATGTATCACGGATTCTCTTAGAGAAGAAGGGTTTATAAGGGAATTAATCCGAAATGTACAAAAATTAAGAAAAAAACGTAACTATGATGTAGTTGAAAAAATATTTCTATACGTAAAAAGTGTTCAGAACATACAATATATTCAATCTATTATACAAAAAAACAAAGATTTCCTTTGTAAAGAAACTCTTTCTGTTTCTGTTGATGTTTCTTTCCAAGAGGAAAATATGAAAAAAGAAGAAATGGAATTTTTTTTTGTGGAAAATTTTGAAGAAAAATTGATGCTATATATACAAATTCGTAAAGTCGAAAATATATAAAATAAGAAATGAAAGTAAAAGGGAAACAAAGGTATTCTATGGAAGAAAGAAAGGAGTTTCGTAAACTTATACTTGAAAAATTGAAAAAAGCTAAGAAAGATTTATCGATTCTTAAAAATTCTTTTTCCAATAGTCAGAATAATGGAACAGATGATACCTATCCTACTTTTAAAGCTTTTGAAGAAGGATCAGAAACCTTAAGTAAAGAACAGAATGCTCAAATTTTAGAACATTTACAAAGATTTATAAACAGTTTGAATTCTGCTTTGATAAGAGTAGAGAATGAAGATTATGGAATTTGTAGAATTACAAATAAGTTAATTCCTAAAGCTCGTCTTATGGCTGTTCCTCATACTACTTTGAGTATAGAAGGAAAAATGCTTGTGGAAAAAAATAACTAAATTTTATTTTTTGAAAAAAAATTTTTTAATTGTTTTATCCATTTTATTGATAGACCAAACCTTAAAAATTTATATTAAAACTCATTTTGAATTAGGAAGTGGATTTCCAATATTTTCCTTTTTTTGGATTTTTTTTGTGGAGAATCCTGGAATGGTTTATGGGGTTCATTTTGGAAATGGATATTTTGGAAAAATATTATTAAGTATTTTACGTCTTTTTTTAGTGTTATTAATATCTTTTTTTCTTTATAAGAATGTCAAAAAAGGATCTTCTAATTATTTAACAATTCCTACTAGTTTTATTTTATCAGGAGCTATTGGTAATTTTATGGATAGTGCTTTATATGGATGTTTATTTGATAAAGGAACAATTTATAGGGAAGAATATCAAAAATGGATCCCTTACCTAGGAATATCTAAAATAAATTATAATAGTGGATATGCATCCTTTATGAAAGGATGTGTAGTAGATATGTTTTATTTTCCTATAATAGATATTCATTTTCCTGAGTGGATACCTTTTTTTGGAAATTTTCATTTCCAATTTTTTAAACCAGTTTTTAACGTATCCGATATTTCTATATTTTTTGGTGTTATTTTATTTTTACTGTTTAAAAGAAGAATTAGAAATATAAAAATTTTGTGATATTTATTATTTTTTTGAGAATTATAAAAATCTCTATAGATTTGTACTAGCCTGATTTTCATTGTTACGAATAAATTTGATTTGCCGGTATAGCTCAGTTGGTCAGAGCACGTGATTTGTAATCTCGGGGTCGTGGGTTCGAATCCCTCTACCGGCTCTTTTATAGGGGAGGTACTCAAGTCTGGTTAACGAGGACAGACTGTAAATCTGTTGATCTTCGATCTTCGCAGGTTCGAATCCTGCTCTCCCCATTTTTAAGCGGAAGTAGCTCAGTTGGTAGAGCATCAGCCTTCCAAGCTGAATGTCGCGGGTTCAAATCCCGTCTTCCGCTCTAAGATAGAATTATAGCCAATGTAGCTCAGTGGTAGAGCACTTCCTTGGTAAGGAAGAGGTTACGGGTTCAATTCCCGCCGTTGGCTTTTTTCTTGAACTAAATTTTTAATAATTTTATCATGGCAAAAGAAAAATTTAAACGAGATAAACCACATTTAAATATAGGAACAACCGGTCATGTTGATCATGGAAAAACTACTTTAACTGCTGCTATTACAAAAGTATTATCAGAAATAGGATTAGCAGAAGAAAAAAGTTTTGAATCGATAGATAATGCTCCTGAGGAAAAAGCTAGAGGAATTACAATTAATACATCTCATGTAGAATATGAAACAATGAAACGACATTATGCTCATGTAGATTGCCCTGGACATGCAGATTACGTGAAAAATATGATCACAGGAGCCGCTCAAATGGATGGAGCTATTTTAGTTGTAGCAGCTACAGATGGGCCTATGCCTCAAACTAGAGAGCATATATTGTTGTCTCGTCAGGTAGGAGTCCCTAAAATAGTAGTATTTATGAATAAAGTAGATCAAGTAGATGATCCTGAATTATTGGAGTTAGTAGAAATGGAAATTAGAGAATTACTTTCTAAATATGAATATGATGGAGAAAATATTCCGATAATACAAGGATCCGCTTTGGGTGCTTTAAATGGAGATAAAAAGTGGATTGAAAAGATTAAAGATCTTATGAAGATATTAGATAATTATATTCCTGAACCTGTTCGTGAAATGGATAAACCATTTTTAATGCCAGTAGAAGATGTTTTTACCATAACTGGAAGAGGAACAGTAGCAACTGGTCGTATAGAAAACGGTATTATTAATACAGGAGATTTAGTGGATATTATAGGAATGGCAGATAAAAAACTATCTTCTACTGTTACAGGTGTTGAAATGTTCAGAAAAATTCTGGATAGAGGACAATCTGGAGATAATGTTGGTCTTTTATTACGTGGAGTAGAGAAAAAAGATATTCGAAGAGGAATGGTTATTGGAAAACCAGGATCCATAAAACCTCACAAAAAATTTAAATCTAAAGTATACATTCTCACAAAAGAAGAAGGAGGAAGACATACACCGTTCCATAATAAATATCGTCCTCAATTTTATTTGAGAACAACAGATGTTACAGGGGAAATTCATTTACCAAAAGGAGTAGAAATGGTTATGCCAGGAGACAATGTCTCTATGGATGTTGAATTACATCATCCTGTTGCATTAAGTGAAAATTTGCGATTTGCTATTCGTGAAGGAGGAAAAACTGTAGGAGCTGGTCAAGTTATTAGTGTAATAGATTAATATCCATATTTTTGATACGGATGTAGCTCAGTTGGTAGAGCATCGGTCTCCAAAACCGAAGGTCGTAAGTTCGATCCTTACCGTCCGTGCCATGATTTTTGAAAAAATTGTATTATGATGTATGTATTATTTTAGAATTTTATGAAAAAAAAAATTTTTTTTTGGAAATTTATAATGAATTTTTTTATCGTATAACATGGACTAAATGGGAAGATTTGCAAGTAATAACAATGATAGTTTCTTTCTTTTCTATATTTCTATCCATATTTTTATATGGTGTAGATATTTTTTTTATTTTTTTAATTAAGAAGTTTTTTTCTATATAAAAAGTTATATGAGTGATTTGGAAAAAAAATGGTATGTTATTAAAACTATTAGTGGACAAGAAAACAAAGTAAAATTATATATCGAAAATGAAATTAGGGATAATGGATTTCAAGAATATGTAGGAAAGGTCTTGGTCCCTATTGAAAAAGTTATACAGATGAGAAAAGGTAAAAAAATTCATAGAGAGAAAGTTCATTATCCAGGATACGTTATGGTAGAAGCTAATTTGGAAGGAGAAGCAGTTCATGCAATTAAAAATGTTCCTGGAGTTATTAATTTTTTAAGTGAAGGGAAAGGAGTAGCTGCTATTCCTATTCCAATGAGAAAAGAGGAAGTTAATAAAATGTTGGGAAAAATGGATCAACTTTCTGAAAGTTATGAAAATATTAGTATTCCTTTTGTAGTTGGAGAAACAATTAAAGTAATAGATGGTCCTTTCTCTGGTTTTAATGGAACAATTGAAAAAATTAATGAAGAAAAAAGAAAATTAGAATTAGCTGTTTTAATTTTTGGAAGGAGGACTCCATTGGAATTAAATTTTACGCAAATAGAAAAAATTTAAAATAGAATCATGCATCATAATAAAAAAATAATAAAAAAAATTAAAATTCAAAAAATAAATGGAGGAAAAGCTACTCCTGCTCCACCAGTTGGTCCTATTTTAGGAAGTTCAGGAGTCAATATAATGGAATTTTGTAAACAATACAATTCTCGTACTCAAGAAAAAAAAGGAGAAATGTGTCCTGTTATAATAACTGTATATGAAGATAAATCATTTTCTTTCATAATAAAAAAACCTCCGGTTTCTACTCAATTATTAAATATCATGAAAAAAGAAAAAGGATCCAAAGAATCAAACAGATCAAAAATAGGAAAAATAAGCATCTCTGAAGTAGAGATGATTGCGAAAAATAAAATGGAAGATTTGAATTGTTATTCAATTGAATCTGCCATATCTATGGTTTCTGGTAGTGCAAGATCTATGGGAATAGAAATAGAAAAATCATAAATTTCATTTATTTTCATTTGTATATGTCAGTAAAAGTAACTAAAAATAGAAATAAATATCTAAAAGAAATTGATAAAAAAAAATATTCTTTAGAAGAAGGAGTTCTTTTTTTAAAAGAAAGAACTTTTGTTAAATTTGATGCTTCTTTTGATATTTCTGTGAATCTTGGAATTGATGTCAAATCACCTAATCAAATAGTTAGAGGAACAGTTCAATTACCTTATGGAACAGGAAAAAATGTTCGTATTTTAGCTTTAGTAAACAAAGAAGAAGAGTCGGAATCTAAAGAAGCAGGAGCTGATTATGTGGGGTTGGATTATATTGAAAAAATTAAGTCTGGGTGGACTAATATTGATATTATTGTAGCAACACCTTCTGTAATGAATAAGTTAGGATCTGTAGGGAAGATATTAGGAAGCAAAGGATTGATGCCAAATACTAAAATGGATACTATTTCGAACAATCCAGGAAAATCTATAAAAGAGATTAAATCAGGTAGAATTTCTTTTAAATCTGATCGTTATGGAATTATTCATGCTTCAGTAGGAAGAGTATCTTTCTCAAATCAATGTTTAATGGATAATATAAAAGAATTCATGATGATAATTATTAGGAATAAACCATCTACTTCTAAAGGTGTTTATATTAAGAGTATTTATTTATCTACTACAATGAGTAATAGCATTTCATTAGATTCAAAAATTTTTTTGAAGATATGAATAATAAGATATGAATAATAAGAATAGAAAAAACAAAGAAAAAAAATTTTTAAAATTATTTTCTATATTGTCTAACAATGAATCGTTATATTTCATTGATATATGCAATTTGAATTCTAACCAAGTTTCTTTCCTTAGAAAAAAATTTCATGAATCCAATATTGGAATGAAAGTAGTAAAAAACACTTTGCTGAAAAAAGTTTTAGAAAAGATGAAGAATAAAAATCTTGATTCATTTTTTCCTATTTTAAGTGGAAATACTACTATTTTATTTTCAAATACTGGAAAAGGAAATATACCTTCAAAAATTATAAAAAATTTTCATATTCAAGAAAAAATTGAAAAACCATATTTAAAAGGAGCTTATGTTCAAGAATTTTATTATTTTGGAAATAAAGATTTGGACCTTTTAATCAATTTTAAATCTAAAGAAGATCTTCTTATTGATATCTTATATAGACTACAATTTCCAATGGGGAATATTATTTTATCTTTTTTAACTTCAACAAAGTATAAAATATGTGGAATATTAGAATATTTATCTTCTGCATCTTCTAAATTAGAAAAATAATTTTAAATCTAAATAATTAAAAACAAAATAATAATATGATAGAAAATTTGGCAAAACAATTAGTTAATTTAACTGTTAAACAAGTTAATGAATTAGCCTCTATTTTAAAAAAAAAATATGGAATAGAGCCATCTAACATAGAAAATTCAGTAAAAATTTCTTCTCAAAAAGAAGAAAAGATACCTCAAAAAGAAGAAAAAAGCATTTTTAATATAGTATTGAAATCATCCGGTAGTTCAAAATTATCTGTAGTGAAGTTAGTAAAAGAAATCACGGGAAAAGGGTTAAAAGAATCTAAAGAATTAGTAGACAATATTCCTAGTTTATTAAAGGAATCTGTAAATAAAAAAGAAGCGGAAGATTTAAAAAATAAATTTGAGCAAGTCGGAGCTGAGGTAGAATTAAAATAATATGATTTTTGAAAAAAATTGTCCATTAAATTAAAATTGGTGAATACAGAAAAAATATCAGAAAGAATAACTTTTGCTTCCGTAGCAAAACAAGTTGATTATCCTGATTTTTTGGATATTCAAATAAAATCGTTTAAAGAATTTTTTCAATTAGATACAAAACCTGAAAATAGAAAAAATGAGGGACTATTCAAAGCTTTTACAGAAAATTTTCCTATTTCTGACGCAAGAAATTCTTTTGTTTTGGAATTTAAAGGTTATTCTATAGATTCTCCTAGATATTCTATAGAAGAATGTATTGAGAGAGGATTAACTTATAGTGTACCTTTAAAGGCTAAATTAAAATTATATTGCACAGATCCTGAGCATGAAGATTTTGAAACTGTTTATCAAGATGTTTATTTAGGGACATGTCCTTATATGACTCCTTCTGGATCGTTCATTTTTAATGGAGCAGAAAGGGTTATTGTATCTCAGTTACATCGATCTCCAGGTGTATTTTTTGGTCAATCTCATCATGCTAATGGAACTAAACTTTATTCTGCTAGAATTATACCATTTAAAGGATCTTGGATAGAATTTGCTACAGACATTAATAATGTTATGTATGCATACATTGATAGAAAAAAAAAATTACCAATGACAACTTTATTACGTGCTATAGGATATGAAAGAGATAAAGATATATTGGAAATTTTTGATTTAGCCGAAGAAATAAAAATTTCAAATAATGAAAAAAATGTTCAAAATAGAATTTTGGCAGCCAGAGTTTTGAGAATATGGAATGAAGATTTTGTAGACGAAGACACAGGAGAAGTAATCTCCATAGAAAAAAATGAAATTCTTATAGATAGAGATGTTCTTTTAAAACAGGAAGATATTGATCTTATGAAAGATCATGAAATAAAAACTGTTTTGTTACATAAAGAAGGAGAAAGAAAAAAAGATTATTCAATTATTTATAATACTTTACAAAAAGATCCAACAAATTCAGAAAAAGAAGCTGTAGAATATATTTACAGACAACTTAGAAATACGGAACCTCCAGATGAAGAAACTGCTAGAGGAGTTATAGACAAGCTTTTTTTTTCTGATACTAGATATAGTTTAGGACCTGTAGGGAGATATAGGTTGAATAAACGTCTTGGTTTGAAAATAGATCCTACTCATTTAGTTCTAACAAAAGAAGATATTATTGCAATTGTAGATCATTTGAATGCTTTATTTAATTCTAAAAGAGAAGTAGATGATATTGATCACTTATCTAATAGACGTGTTAGAACTGTAGGAGAACAACTGTATACTCAATTTAGTATTGGACTAGCAAGAATGTCTAGAACGATAAGAGAAAGAATGAATGTTCGTGATAATGAAGTTTTTATGCCAGTTGACCTTATTAATGCTAAAACTTTATCGTCTGTAATAAATACTTTTTTTGGAACGAATCAATTATCTCAATTTATGGATCAGACAAATCCTCTATCCGAAATAACTCATAAAAGAAGACTTTCAGCTTTAGGACCAGGAGGTTTATCTAGAGAAAGAGCAGGTTTTGAAGTAAGAGATGTTAATTATTCTCATTATGGTAGATTATGTCCAATTGAAACTCCAGAAGGTCCGAATATAGGATTAATATCTTCTTTATCCGTATTTGCAAAAATAAATAAAATGGGATTTGTAGAGACTCCATATAGATTAGTTTGTAATCAAAAAGTAGATTTAATAAAATCTAAAGTAAAATATTTAAGTGCAGAAGAAGAAGAAGGAAAGATTATAGCACAAGCTAATGCAATTGATCATAATGGTCATTTTTTGTCGGAAAGAATTATAGCTCGAGAAGACGGAGATTTTCCTGTTGTTAAATCAAATCAGGTGGATTATGTAGATGTAGCACCTAATCAAATAGCTTCTATTTCTGCTTCTTTAATTCCTTTTTTGGAACATGATGACGCTAATAGAGCTTTGATGGGATCTAATATGATGCGTCAAGCAGTTCCATTACTAAAACCTGAATCTCCTATTGTCGGAACAGGATTGGAAAAACAAGTAGCAAGAGATTCTCGAATTTTGATTAATGCAAAAAGAAATGGAATAGTAGAGTATATTGATGCGAAAAAGATAATTATCCGTTACGATAAAACAGATAAAGAAGTTTTAGTTAATTTTTATCCTAATATTCAAGTTTATGATTTGATTAAGTTTAGAAAAACTAATCAAAATACATGTATTAATTTAAAGCCTATTGTAAAAAAAGGAACAAGAGTTGTAAAAGGACAAATATTATGTGAAGGTTACGCTACGGAAAATGGAGAATTAGCATTAGGTAGAAATTTGAAAGCTGCTTTTATTCCATGTAACGGATATAACTTTGAAGATGCTGTTTTAATTTCTGAAAAAGTAGTTAGTGAAGATTGGTTCACATCTATACATATAGATGAGTATTCTTTGGATGTTCGTGATACGAAATTGGGGATGGAAGAATTCACGAATGATATTCCTAACGTAAGTGAAGAATCCACAAAGGATTTGGATGAAAATGGAATTATAAGAGTTGGTGCAGAAGTAAAACCTGGTGATATTATTATTGGAAAAATAACTCCGAAAGGAGAATCCGATCCAACTCCAGAGGAAAAGTTATTAAGAGCTATCTTTGGAGATAAAGCAGGTAACGTCAAAGATGCTTCATTAAGGGCTGATCCTTCTTTATTTGGAGTAGTTATAGATACAAAGCTTTTTACTAGAAGCATAAAAGATAAAAAAACTAGAGATAAAGATAAAATAAGAATAGAATATTTAGAAAAAGAATATGAAAACAAATTATTAGATATCAATAATATCTTGTTAAAGAAGTTATTTTCTGTTTTAAGTGGTAAAATATGTAATAGTTCCGTTTTTAATGATAAGAATAAAGAAATAATAGTGAAAGGAAGTGAGTTCACTATAGAAACATTTAAGAAAATAAAAATATCGGATTATATAGGAATTTATTCTGATAGTTGGACTGATGATTCTGAAATTAATAATTTAATTTCTGAGATTTTACATAATTATAAAATATCAGTAGGAGATTTAAATAGCTCTTTAAAACATAAAAAATTTTCCATAACAATTGGAGATGAACTTCCTTCTGGAATTATTAAAATGGCAAAAGTATATATTGCTAAAAAAAGAAAATTAAAAGTAGGAGATAAAATGGCAGGAAGACATGGAAATAAAGGAGTAGTAGCGCGTATACTTAGAGAAGAGGATATGCCATTTTTAGAAGATGGAACTCCTGTTGACATTGTTCTAAATCCATTGGGAGTTCCATCTAGAATGAATATAGGACAAATATATGAAACTGTTTTAGGATGGGCAGGACAGGAATTAAATATAAAATTTGCAACACCTATATTTGATGGTGCTACGATAGATCAGATATGTGAGTATACTGATAAAGCAGGAATCCCTCGTTTTGGAACAACTTATTTATTTGATGGAGGGACTGGAGAAAGATTTGATCAACCTGCTACTGTTGGAGTTATATATATGTTAAAATTAGGTCATATGGTTGACGATAAAATGCATGCTCGTTCAATAGGACCTTATTCTTTAATCACTCAGCAACCTTTAGGTGGTAAAGCTCAATTTGGAGGTCAGCGTTTTGGAGAAATGGAAGTATGGGCGTTGGAAGCTTTTGGATCTTCTAATATATTGCGTGAAATATTGACTGTTAAATCAGATGATGTACTTGGAAGAGCTAAAACTTATGAAGCAATAGTGAAAGGAGATCCAATGCCTGAACCTAACAATCCAGAATCTTTTAATGTTCTTTGCTATGAATTAAAAGGATTAGGACTAGATATCCGTTTGGAAGAGTGATTTTTATCATTATATGTTATATTGTTATATGTTAAAAAAATGAGTAGAAAAAAAAATAACAAGTTTAATAAAATAACTATTAGATTAGCTTCTCCAGAAGTAATATTGAAAGAATCTCATGGTGAAGTATTAAAACCAGAAACTATAAACTATAGAACTCATAAGCCCGAAAGAGATGGACTGTTTTGTGAAAGAATATTTGGTCCTGTTAAAGATTATGAATGTGCATGTGGAAAATATAAGAGAATTCGTTATAAAGGAATTGTTTGTGATAGATGTGGAGTTGAAGTGACTGAAAAAAAAGTTAGAAGAGAACGTATGGGGCACATAAATCTTGTAGTTCCTGTTGTTCATATTTGGTGTTTTCGTTCTTCTCCTAACAAAATTGGATATTTATTAGGATTACCTTCTAAAAAACTTGAAATGATTATTTATTATGAGCGATATGTTGTTATCCAAGGTGGATTATCTTTACGTTCAGACGGATCCTATTTTCAAAAAGGTGATTTTTTAACGGAAGAGGAATATTTACTGATCCTCAACAAACTCCCAAAAGGGAATCAGCAATTGGAAAATTCTGATCCAAATAAATTCATTGCAAAAATGGGAGCAGAATGTATAGAAGAATTATTGAATCGTATTAATTTAGATGTTTTATCTTCTGAATTAAGAAATCAAGCTCATAATGAAACTTCTAAACAAAGAAGGATTGAAGCATTGAAACGTCTACAAGTAGTAGAAGCTTTTAGAGAAGGTAAAAAAAATGGTGGAACCCCATCTTGGATGGTTATTCATGTATTATCTGTAATCCCTCCTGAATTAAGACCCTTAGTTCCTTTAGATGGAGGACGTTATGCTGCTTCTGATATGACAGATTTATACCGTCGTGTTCTTATAAGAAATAATCGTTTAAAAAGATTAATAGAAATTAAAGCTCCTGAAGTTATTTTGAGAAATGAAAAAAGAATGCTGCAAGAGGCAGTAGACTCTCTTTTTGATAATTCAAGAAAAATTTCTGCTGTAAAATCAGAAGCTAATCGTCCTCTAAAATCTTTATCAGATGCTTTAAAAGGAAAACAAGGTCGTTTTAGACAAAATCTTCTTGGGAAAAGAGTAGATTATTCAGCTAGATCTGTTATTGTAGTTGGTCCTCATTTAAAATTACATGAATGTGGCCTTCCTAAAGATATGGCAGCAGAACTTTATAAACCATTTATTATACGTAAGTTAATTGAAAGGGGTATAGTAAAAACAGTAAAATCTTCTAAAAAAATTATCGATAAAAGAGATCCTATGATATGGGATATTTTAGAAAATGTTTTAAGAGGACATCCTGTATTATTGAATAGAGCTCCTACTTTACATAGATTAGGTATTCAAGCTTTTCAACCAAAATTAATAGAAGGAAAAGCTATTCAATTACATCCTTTAGTTTGTGCAGCTTTTAATGCAGATTTTGATGGAGATCAAATGGCCGTTCATCTACCATTATCAAATGGAGCTATTTTGGAAGCTCAACTTTTAATGTTAGCTTCTCAAAATATATTAAATCCTGCTAACGGGTCTCCAATTACAGTTCCTTCTCAGGATATGGTACTAGGATTATATTACATGACAAAACCTTTGTTATCTGATAACAAAATTAAAGTCAAAGGAGAAGGTCTGATTTTTTATTCACCAGAAGAAGTTGAAATAGCATATAATCAAGGAGCAGTTAATTTGCATGCTTTAATTAAAGTTAAAGTTAATATTCGTGAAGAAGATAAATTTTTCAATAAAATTATAGAAACAACTGTGGGTAGAGTTTTGTTTAATCAAGTAGTTCCTAAAAAAGTAGGATTTATAAATGAATCTCTTACAAAGAAATCATTAAGAGAAATTATAGGTAAAATATTGTTATTAACAGATGTTCCAACTACTGCAAATTTTTTAGATGATATTAAAGAATTAGGTTTTTATAATGCATTCAAAGGAGGACTATCTTTTGGATTAGGAGATATTATCATTCCTGACAATAAAAAAGATATGGTAAATCATGCTATAAAACAGGTAGATAATGTTAAAGTAAATTATAACATGGGTTTGATAACGAATAATGAACGTTACAATCAAGTTATTGATATATGGACAAATACAAATGCTATGCTTACAGAGAAAGTAATGAAATATATGAGAGAAGATAAACAAGGATTTAATCCTGTTTACATGATGTTAGATTCTGGAGCAAGAGGATCTAAAGAACAAATACGTCAACTTTCTGGGATGCGAGGATTAATGGCAAAACCTCAAAAAGCTGGATCATCTGGAGCAGAAATTATTGAAAATCCTATTTTATCTAATTTTAGGGAAGGTCTTTCTATTTTAGAATACTTTATATCTACTCACGGTGCTCGTAAGGGATTAGCTGATACTGCGTTAAAAACAGCAGATGCCGGATATTTGACTAGACGTTTAGTTGATGCAGCTCAGGATGTCATCATAAAAATGGAAGATTGTAATACTTTACGTGGTTTAGAAATATTTGCATTGAAAAAAAATGAAGAAATAGTAGAAACTTTATTTGATAGAATTTTAGGTCGTATATCTTTAAACGATGTTTTTTCTCCGAAGAATAATCAATTAATCATTGATTCCGGAAAAATGATTGATGAAAAAATAGCAAAAATAATTGATGAATCTGGAATAGAAATGGTAGAAGTACGATCTCCTTTAACATGTGAAGCAAAAATGGGGATCTGTTCTAAATGTTACGGTCGTAATTTATCAACAGGTAAAATAGTGCAAAAAGGAGAAGCTGTAGGAGTTCTTGCTGCACAATCTATTGGAGAACCAGGAACTCAATTGACATTGAGAACTTTTCATGTTGGAGGAACAGCAGGAAATATTACGGAATCTTCACAAATAAGATCTAAATATGATGGAATTATAGAATTTGAAGATTTAAAATTTGTAAAAACAAAAAAGGATTCCAAGGAAATAGGAATAGTAGTTTCTAGATCTACAGAAATGAAACTTTTTGATTCCAAGAAATCATCTATACTAATGGTTAATAATATACCTTATGGAGCTTCGTTGCATGTACAACATGGAGATCAGTTAAAAACAGGAGACATAATATGCAAATGGGATTTATATAATGCAGTTATTGTTGCGGAATTTTCCGGAATTATATCTTATCAACATTTAGAACAAGGTGTCACTTTTCAAGTAGAAATAGATGAACAAACTGGATTTCAAGAGAAAGTAATAACGGAAGTAAGAAATAAAAATTTAGTTCCAACATTAAAAATATTGAATAGTCAAAAAGAAGAATTAAAAATATATAATCTTCCAGTAGGTGCTCATTTAATGGTGGAAGATGAAGAAAGAATAGATGTGGGAAAAATTTTAGTAAAAGTACCTAGAAAATCTGCTAAATCTGGAGATATTACAGGAGGATTACCACGTTTATCCGAATTATTTGAAGCAAGGAATCCTTCTAATCCAGCTGTTGTTTCAGAAATGGATGGAATAGTAAGTCATGGAAAAATAAAAAGAGGGAATAGAGAAATTATTGTAGAATCTAAAACAGGAGAAATTAGAAAATATCTCGTTAAATTATCTAACCAAATACTTGTTCAAGAAAATGATTATATCAAAGCAGGAATGCCTTTATCAGATGGAGCTGTAACTCCTAATGATATTTTAAATATAAGGGGACCTAGATCCGTTCAAGAATATTTAGTAAAAGAAATACAAGAGGTATATCGTTTACAAGGTGTCAAAATTAATGATAAACATTTTGAAGTAATTGTTTTACAAATGATGAGAAAGGTAGAAGTTATAGATGTGGGAGATACTAAATTTTTAGAAGGGAGTATAGAGTATAAAGATGATTTTATAGAAGAAAATGATAGAATTTTTCAGATGAAAGTAGTTGAAAATCCTGGAGATTCCAATATTTTGAAAAATGGAGATATTATTAGTTATAGAGATTTAAGAAATGAAAATGCTGTTCTAAAATACAATAACAAAAAATTAATAAAAACAAGAAATGCTGTACCAGCTACAGCTAGACCTATATTACAAGGAATAACAAGATCTGCTTTGCAAACAAAATCTTTTATATCTGCAGCATCATTTCAGGAAACAACAAAAGTTTTAAGTGAAGCGGCTATAAGTGGTAAAACTGATTATTTATATGGATTGAAAGAAAATGTTATAGTAGGACATAAAATCCCTGCGGGAACTGGATTGAGAGAATATGAGAAAATTCATCCAGAAATTGTTTAAAAATTTATGAAGTTTTTTTCCATTTATTTTTTATGTAAGCTGTTTTATTGAAAGTGATTTTGTCAACTGTAGAATTTTCTACATAAAAATATCCAATTCTTTGGAATTGAAAATGTTCTCCTTTTTTTGCCCTTCTTAAGGAAGGTTCCGCATAACCTGTAATTTTATCTTTTGATTGTATATTTATACATGTATAAAAATCTAAATTTGGATTTCTGTTCAAGAAAAGAGGATTATATAAATTAATTTCTATAGGAAAAGAATGTTTTATAGAAACCCAGTGTAAAGTACTTTTTATTTTTCTTTTTTCTTGGATCCCCCATTTATTTCTAGACTTACTTTTTGGATCATAAGTACAGTGAATCTCCTTTATTTCCCCTTTATAATTTTTAATGATTGAATGAGCTTTTATAATGTAAGCGTTTTTAAGTCTTACTTCTTCCCCTAGACTAAGACGAAAAAAATTATCTCTTTTTTTTTCCAAAAAGTCGTTTTTTTCAATATATAAAAATTTTGAAAAAGGTATTTTTCTTTTTCCAAAACTAGGATCTTCAGGATTATTTTCTGCTTCAATCCATTCAGTGGTGTTTACAGTGTAATTATCAATGATTAGTTTTATTGGATGAAACACTACCATTACTCTTGGAGCTATTTTATTTAAATCTTCTCTAATCCAAAATTCTAGAAGAGATATGTCAATAATATTATTTCTTTTTGTAATTCCTACTTTACGAATAAAATTTTTCAAAGCTTTTGAAGTATATCCTTTACGGCGCATTCCAGATATTGTTAAAATGCGGGGATCATCCCAAGATTGAATAATTTTCTTTTCAATTAAATATTGTATTTTTCTTTTACTAGTTATAGTGTGACTTAAGTTCAATCTTGAAAATTCTATTTGTTTAGGTATTATTTTTTCGTGATCATAAATTTGATGTAAATACCAATTATATAATGGTTTTCTATTTTCAAATTCTAATGAACATAAAGAATGTGATATTTGTTCAATGTAATCACATTGACCATGAGTCCAATCGTAGGTAGGATAAATGCACCATTGATATCCAGTTTTATGATGTTTTTTTTGAAGGATTCTATACATAACTGGATCTCGCATGTTCATATTTGTAGAACTCATATTAATTTTAGCTCTTAAAACACATGATCCTTCTTTAAAGAATCCGTTTTTCATTTTTTCAAATAAAAACAAATTCTCATCTATAGATCTGTTTCTATAATGACTATCGATTCCTGGTTCAAAAGGATTTTTTCTTTGAAATTGGATGATTTTTTGGGATTGATCATCTACATAAGCTTTATTTTCTATAATTAATTTAATAGCCCATTCATAAAGTTTTTGAAAATAATCTGAAGCATAGCTCTCCTTATCCCATTTAAAACCTAAAAAAAGAATATCTTTTTTTATAGATTCTATAAAATTCCTACTTTCTCCTATAGGATTAGTATCATCAAATCTTAAATAAACTGGAGCACTGTACTTTTTCCCTAACTCAAAATTAAGTAATGCAGCTTTTATATGTCCAATATGAAGATATCCATTTGGTTCAGGAGGAAAACGAAATTTTATTTTTTCAACAGGAAACCCATTTTTTAGATCTTCCTCTATAATTCTTTCAATAAAATGTAGATGCGATTCTATTACAAAAAATAATTAGAAATCAATTCTAATGCGAATATAATTAATTTTTTGAAAAAAATATATTTTTGCTGTATTATTTTTAATAATTGGATCTTGAATTATTTAGAAACTGTACAATGGATTTTTGAACGTCTTCCAATTTATCAAACATCAGGATTGAAATCATATAAACCAGGTCTAAAAAGAATAGAAAATTTTTGTTTTCATTTAGGGAATCCTCAAAATCATTTTAAAAGTATTCATGTGGGTGGAACAAATGGGAAAGGATCTACAGTTCATATGTTATCTTCTATTCTACAAGAAGAAAAATATAAAATTGGATTATTTACTTCTCCTCATTTAATAGATTTCAGAGAGAGAATTACCTGTAATGGAATTTTAATAGAAAAAGATTTTATTGTTGATTTCATTAAAAAAAATCAACAATTTATAGAAAAAGAAAAAATTTCATTTTTTGAAATGAATACAGCTTTAGCTTTTCAATATTTTAAAGAAATAAAAGTTAATATCGCAATTATTGAAGTTGGATTGGGAGGAAGATTAGATTCTACTAATCTTATTATTCCAGAAATATCTGTAATAACAAATGTTAGCATAGATCATACAGAAATACTTGGAAATAGTAAATTAAAAATTGCATCAGAAAAAGCAGGAATAATCAAAAAAAACGTATCAGTAATAATAGGAAGAAAAATATCAAAGGATATAAAAATTCTTTTTCTTAAAGAAGCTTTGAAAAAAAATGCACCTATTTATTTTTCTATAAAAAAAAAGGAAGATTTCAAATACAAAATTCCTTTTGAAGCAGATTATCAAGATTTAAATAAAAATATTGTATTAACAACTGTAAATATTCTACATGATAGAAAAAATATTGTTATATCTAATCAATCTATAAAAAAAGGTTTACAAAATGTAATAAAGAATACACATTTGAAAGGTCGTTGGCAAATTTTACAAAAAAATTATCCAAAAATTATTTGCGATATAGCTCATAATGAAGAGGGTATTTGTATGATTAATCATCAACTGAAAAAAGAATCTTATAATAAATTGCATTTAGTTTTAGGTTTCGTTAAAGAGAAAAAAGTAGAAAAATTATTAAAATATTTTCCTATTCAATCTTTTTATTATTTTTGCCAACCTAAAATTGAAAGAAAATTTCCCATTTGTGATTTGAAAATATTGGTTTATCAAATATTTCAAGATCGTAGGAAAATAAATTTTTTTCATTCTGTAAAAAATGCTTTTTTTTCTGCTAAAAGAACAGCATCAAAAAATGATTTAATTTTAATTAGTGGAAGCACTTTTGTTGTTTCTGAAGTATTAATATTAATATAAAAATTTTTTCTTACATTTGA
Source organism: Blattabacterium cuenoti (assembly GCF_014252295.1). Taxonomy (NCBI): domain Bacteria; kingdom Pseudomonadati; phylum Bacteroidota; class Flavobacteriia; order Flavobacteriales; family Blattabacteriaceae; genus Blattabacterium; species Blattabacterium cuenoti. Next base: position 452,050 of record NZ_CP059215.1, on the reverse strand, counting down.
AAAGATATGGATATATTGCAATATAATGAATGGAAGGAAAGGGCAATTAGCTCAGTTTGGTTTAGAGCATCTGTTTTACAAGCAGGAGGTCACTGGTTCAAATCCAGTATTGCCCACTATTTTTTTTAAAATAAAATCAAAAATCTTATTTTTTTCTTTTGGATTGAACCATATGATAGAAGGATCTTTTCTGTACCAGGTTAACTGTCTTTTAGCATATCTCCTAGTATTTATTTTTATTTTTTCTATAGTTTCATTCAAACAAATTTTTTCTTCGGACCTGGAAAAAAGCTCAAAAAGTTCTTTATAACCTATAGTTTGTAAACTATTTAAATTTCTATGACAATAATATACCTTTGCTTCATCTAACAATCCTTTTTTCATCATATTTTCTACTCTATTATTTATTCTATAATAGATTTCATTTCTAGGAATAATCAATCCTATTTTAAATACAAAAAAATTTCTTTTTTTTGGTTTTTTTTCAAAAAAAAATGAAGGATGATGTCCTGTAGATTTTACTATTTCTAAATATCGGATTAAACGAATAGGGTTATAAATATCTATTATAGATTTATTCTCTTTATCCTTTATTTTTAATTGAATTTTTTTAAATTCTTCATGTAAAAAAGATATTCCATTTTTTTTAAAATGAAAAATCAAATTATTTCTAATGCTTGAATCTATTTTAGGTAGGGTTGATAACCCTTCTGTTATAGCTTTTTCATATAAACCAGATCCCCCAACTATAATTAAAATAGATTTTTTTTTAAATAATTTATTAATTTTTTTTAAACAGTCTATTTCAAATAATTTAGCATTATAAACATGATGAATGCTTAAATGCCCTATAAAATGATGAGGGATACTAGAAAGTTCTTCTAAAGTAGGCATAGAAGTTCCTATTCTTAGTTCTTTATAAAATTGTCTAGAATCACAAGATAAAATTTCGGTTTCTAGTTTTTTAGCTAAAAATAAGGAAATTTCAGTTTTTCCTACACATGTTGGTCCTAATATAAAAATAATAGATTTCTTATTCAACTTATCTATTTAATTTAGATAATTTCGCATACATCCAATAATCAGCTAAAACTAATGCAGTCATTGATTCTACAATAGGAATAGCGCGTGGTAAAACACAAGGATCATGTCTACCTTTTCCTTCCATAAGGACAAAATTACCATATTTATCTAGAGTTTTTTGTTTTTGCATTATTGTAGCTACAGGCTTGAAAGCTATTCTAAAATAAATATCCATTCCATTTGATATTCCTCCTTGTATTCCACCGGATAAATTCGTTTTAGTTTTTCCACTTTTATTATAAAAAAGATCATTATGTTGAGATCCAGTTAGTTGAGTTCCATTGAATCCGCTTCCATATTCAAATCCTTTTACTGCATTAATTGAAAGCATTGCTTTTCCTAATTCTGAATGTAATTTACTAAAAACAGGTTCTCCTATACCTTTTGGTACATTCTCTATTATACAAGTAATTGTTCCCCCTATTGTATCTCCTTTACTTTTTATTTTATTAATTTTATATATCATTTCTTTAGCAACAGATGAATCAGGGCATCTTATAGAATATTTTTCTATTGATTCTCTAGATAAATCTAATTCCTGATAAGATTTTTTAACTGATATTTCTCCTACAGAAGAAACATAGGATGTAATTTTTATATCTTTTATTAATTGTTTCGCTATAGATCCAGCTACAACTCTACATATCGTTTCCCTTGCAGAAGAACGACCTCCTCCTCTATAATCTCTAATTCCATATTTACTTTCGTATGTAAAATCTGAATGAGATGGACGATAAATATCTTGAATATGTTTATAATCATCAGATTTTTGATCTTTGTTATAAACAATAAAACCAATAGGAGTTCCTGTTGTTTTATTTTCAAAGATTCCAGATAAAAAATTTACTTTATCTGGTTCATTTCTTGGAGTTACTATAGATGATTGACCCGGTTTTCTTCGATTTAGTTCATATTGAATTTCCTCTAAATTTAATTCTAATCCTGAAGGGCATCCATCAATAACACCTCCTAACGCTACTCCATGACTTTCTCCAAAAGTGCTTATTCTAAATAAATTACCGAAAATATTTCCTGCCATATTTAATTTTTAATTTCTATATTAATAGGTCTTCCTAGGTGATTTATTCTGCTCATACCTATTAATATTTTTTTTCTAAAACGTTTTTCTACTTCAAACAAAGAAGAATTCGATAAAATTTCTATATGTCCAATATGGATACGTGAATCATTAACAGCTTGATTAATCAAATTAATTAATCCCATTTTTGTCAAATTATCTTTGAATCCTCTATTCAAAAATAATTTTGAAAAAGATTCTTTTTTGAATTTTTTGGACCTGGATAGAATTTTTTTCCTAAAATTATTATTCCTAAAATTATTATTCCTATTATTGTGAATAGGATTTATATCCTTAGAATTTTTATAATAATTTATAAATCGATTAAACTCAATCCAAGAAAAACGTTTTATTAATTCCTCTTTATCAAAGAATTCTAAATTTTTTTGTATTCCAGGAAGAAAATTATTTATTAGTTTTTCATCTACAACTACCTTTTTTACTTTTTCTATAAAATAGAAAAGTTGCTTTTCACATATTTCTTTTCCACTAGGAACCATAATACGGTCGAAATTTTTTCCTATTTTTCTTTCAAATTCTTTTAAATTTTTACTTTCTTTAGTTTGTATTATAGATATGGAAATTCCTGATTTTCCGGCTCTTCCAGTTCTACCACTTCTATGCACATAAATATCGCTTTCTTTTGGAAGGTTATAATTAATTACGTGAGTTATATTATGAATATCTATTCCACGAGCAGCAACATCCGTTGCAACTAAAAATTGTAAATTTTTATTTCTGAATTTATTCATTACTAATTCACGTTGTGTTTGTGAAAGATCTCCGTATAAAGCATCAGCATTATAACCATCTTTAATTAGATATTCAGCTATTTCTTTAGTTTCTTTCTTTGTACTACAAAATATAATTCCATAAATACCAGGATTGATATCTACAATTCTTTTGAGAGCTAAATACTTTTTACTTATATGATTAACCATATAATATATATGTTTTACATCATCTGCTCCAATATTTTTTTTTCCTGTAATTATTTCTAAAGGATCTGTTAAATAGGTATGTGCAATGACGTTCATATATTTAGACATTGTAGCTGAAAAAAGAAGACTTTGTCTCTTTTTTGGCAACATTTTTATTATGTAATCTAATTCCTCTTTGAACCCCATATTTAACATTTCATCAGCTTCATCAAGAATTAAATATTTAATCTTTGCAAGATGCAATTCTTTTCTTTTTATCAAATCAATAACTCTACCAGGAGTTCCTATTATAATATGTGTTTTATTTTTTAATAATTTAATTTGAGAATCTATATTTACTCCACCATATAGAGAAATAATTTTAATTGATGATAAAAACTTAGAAAAACGACATAGATCACGAGTAATCTGTATACAAAGCTCTCTAGTGGGACATAAAACAAAAGCTTGAGGATTAGTTATATTGTAATCTATTTTTTGTATAATTGGCAATCCAAAAGCTGCAGTTTTTCCAGTTCCTGTTTGAGATAATGCTATAACATCTCTTTCTTCTTCTTCTCCTAAGGATAATAATAATGGAATAATTTTTTCCTGTATAGGAGTAGGGTATTGAAATCCAATTTTTTCCAAAGCTTTAAGGATACTACTGTTAAAAAAATTGTATTCTTTAAATGTTTTTTTCATAAAAAAAAAGAATGGTTAAAAACAGCATTTTGAATAGTTTACTTAACTTATACTAACAAATATAGATAATTATTATCAACTGTAATTAGTTAGTTGAATATTAGTTATTTATTTTGTAAATTTTTAGTGATAATTTCATACCTTATAAAAAGTAACATAGCTGATATAGTAAGACCTAACCCTAATCCTATCCAAATCCCTTGTCCTCCTATTTTCATAGAAAATAACCAAGCCGAAGGTAAAGCAATAATGCAATAAGAAAAAAAACTAATCCACATGGGAATATGAACATCTTGCAATCCTCTTAAAGCTCCAAGAATAATACCTTGTAAGCCATCAGATAATTGAAAAAAACTGGCAATTAAAATCATTTTTTCTGCAATTAGTACAACTTCATGATCGTTTTTTATATAAAAGTAAGGAATATTTTTTCGAAAGAAAAAAAATAAAGTACTACAGATTAACATGAAAATAAACCCCATAAAAAGAATAGATGTTCCCACTTTTCTTAGTTCAGAATAATTTTTTAAAGCAAATTGATTTCCTATCCTTACTGTAGCTGCTGCAGAAAGACCTGTACTTAGCAAGAAAGTAGAAGAAACTAAACTAATAACTATTTGATGAGCTGCTAAAACCTTAATTCCACATCTTCCTGATATAAAAGAAGAAATAGAAAAAGCACTCATTTCAAATAACATATGTAATCCAGAAGGAATTCCTATTTTGAGGATTTCTTTTAAGTATTTTTTTTTCAAAAAAAAATATTTAAAACGAAGACAGTTGTAATAATAAGATATTTTTTTATATCTATATAATAAAATTAAAATTCCTATTAACATAATAATCCGAGAAATAAGAGTGGAATAAGCGACACCTATAGATCCTAATTTTGGAAAGGAACAAATTCCATTAAGAAATATATAATTTAATATTATGTTAATCAAAGCGGAAGTCCAAGTAACTATAAGACTTGGTATTACCAAAGATAATCCTTCCGAAAATTTTCTAAAAACTTCAAATATCATCCATGGAATAAAAGAAATAGCTATTATCTTTAAAAAAGATATAGTTTCATTCAATATTTCTTTAGGTTGTCCTAAATATGGAAAAATATAGGAAAATGCATAAGTTATTCCATACATAAATATGGATAAAAAAAGATTTATAATTAATCCATGACAAAAAATGATAGCTCCTTTTTTATATTCTTGTTTGGCATCTATGGATGCTGTTAAAGAAGAAATGGCAGTTGATATTCCCAATCCAAAAATAACTATAATAAAAAAAACAGAATTAGCCAATGAAACTGAAGCTAAAGCGTTTTTTCCCAAAAAACCTATCATAATATTATCAGAAAGACCTATAAATATCACTCCTAATTGAGTAAAAAATATAGGAACAGATAGTAAAAGATTTTTTTTAATATGTTTTAAATATGTCTCCTTTTCTTTGATAAAACTAATATTTAAGATGTATTAATTATTATTGACTTCGATAAAAGGCAATTTTACTATTTTAATAGATATTCTTTTCCCTCTTATTGAAATAAATAAGGGACTTATTTTTTGATGATTATCCCATAAATACCCTAATCCTATTCCTTTTTTTAAAATTGGAGAAAAAGTACCAGAAGTAACATTTCCAATAACATTGTTATATTTATCCGTTAATGAATACCCTGTTCTTGGAATTTTTCCTTTTTCTTCCACAAGAAAAGATATAAATTTCTTATGATTTCCTTTTATTTTTTGTATTTGCAATATATCTTTTGCTATAAATTTTTTTTCAAATTTAGTAATCCAAGACAATCCAGCTTCTATAGGAGTTATCTTTTCACAAAGATCTTGTCCATATAAACGATATCCCATTTCTAACCTTAATGAATCTCTGCTTGCTATTCCACATGGAATCATTTCATTTATTTCTATAATTTTATTCCATATTTTTTCTACATGTTTATTAGAAACATAAATTTCAACTCCCTTAGATCCTGTATATCCTGTACAAGAGATAAATACTTTTTTTATTCCTGCAAAATCACCTATTTCAAAATGATAAAAAGGAATTTTATGTAGTGAAACATTAGTTAATTTTTGAATATAAGATAATGAATATGGACCTTGAATTGCTAATAAAGAATACTCTTGAGAAAAATCAAGAAACTCGATATCAGAATAACAATTTTTTTTAATATGATAATTTATCCATTTTTTATTTTTTTCAATATTAGCTGCATTAACTATAAGCAATAGTTTTTTTTCAGAAATTTTATAAATTACTAAATCATCTATAATACCTCCATTTTCATTAATAAAGCAATTATACTGAGCTTGTCCTATATTTATTTTGGATAAATCGTTTATAGTTAAATACTGAATAAGATTCATGGAATTTTTTCCATTTAAAATAAATTTTCCCATATGACTTACATCAAAAATACCAGCTTTATTTCTTACTGAAATATGTTCTCTTAAAGAAGAAGTGTATTGAAGAGGCATATAAAATCCAGAATAATCTACCATTTTAGCACCTAAAATTAGGTGGTTTTTATATAAAATTGTTTTTTTTAAATTATTTTCCGTCATATTCAACAAAATTATTTTCCGTTTCGTATAAAATTATTTTTAAACATGAATAAGAAGTTATCTTAGATATACTCTTATTTATCTTATTCCACATAAAAATAACAATATTTTCTGCTGTGGGATTTATAGAGGTAAATTCCTTTAAGTCTAAATTAATATTTTTATGATCAAAAAATTCTTCTATTTCTTCAAAAAGAAGATCTTTTAATTTTTGCAAATTAAACACAAATCCTGTTTTAACATCAACTTCACCCGTTATACTAACTACATATTTATAGTTATGTCCATGATAATATGCACATTTTCCGAATACTTCTATATTTTTTTGAAAATTCCAATGCCCATTATAAAGTCTATGAGCAGCGCTAAAATGACCTTTTCTGCTTATGGTTACTTTCATAAATTTTAACTTTAAAAAATTAAAATGTTTAATTTAATTTATTAATATAATTTTTAAGAATTATTTTCAACCAAATTGTATAAGAATTTGGACAAAGATGAATATCTTCCACCAATTTATTTAACGATCTCCATTTCCAATCTTCAACTTCTTTATAATTTATAACAGGAGATTTTTCATAAAAACCTACAAAAACATGATCTAATTCATTTTCTATTAACCCATTGTTAAGAACTTCATAATAAGTAAAACAAAATTTTTGTTCTAAAAAACAATCAAATCCCATTTCTCCTATTAAACAACGATGTGCCGCTATTAATACTGATTCATTTTTTCTAGGATGACTGCAACATGTATTAGACCAAAGTAAAGATGAATGGTATTTTATTGAAGATCTTTTTTGTAACATTAAATCATTTTTTTTATTAAAAATGAATATAGAAACAGCCCTATGGAAAAGACCTTCTGAATGAATTTTTTCTTTTTTTTCAAATCCAACAATTTTATTTTTTTCTCCTATTATAGGTATAGGAGTAAAATGATTATCTTCTATTTTATTTTTCATTTTTTCCTGTTCGTTAATTGTTTCACAAGTTTTTTTTAATATGAATTAAAAAACTCATCGAATGATTACCTTTATTTATGGAAGAAAAAACTAAAAAATTATTAAAAAAATTGAATAGTTTAAAAAAAGATACATTGATGAATGAAATGTTTATTAAATTTATTTTTTTATCTCCAAAAATAGATTTTTTAATAGCAAAAATGCCAATAAGCTATAAAATTCTTCAACCTTTCGGTTATTTACATGGAGGAGCAACAGTAGCTTTTGCAGAAAGCGTTGGAAGTTCTTTATCTTTTATGAATATAAAAGAACAAGAAAATGAAAAAGTTTTTAATATTGAAATTTCTGCAAACCATGTTCGATCTATTAAAAAAGGAATGTTATTCGCTAAAGCTAAAATTTTTCATAAAGGAAAAACTTTACATGTTATTCAAATAACAGTTTTTAATGAAAAAAACAACATTATTAGTTTTTGTAAAATGACCAATATTATAATTAAAAAAAAAAGAAAATAATATTTTGAAAAAAATCAGTATTTTTTCTTTGTACAAAAAAATCATAAAAAATTATTGGGAAAAAAATAAATTTGTTATTTTTAGGAAGCCTTATGAAAATAAGATATTCCTTTATTCTGATTCTAACTCTGATTCTAATAAGGATAATTTTTTTTTAATTCAAGATTTTAATCGTGATTATACTATAAAAATAGTTCCGAAAAAAATTTATTGTGCATTTATTATACAAAAAAATTGCTTTATAGAAACTAATAATCGTCCTAACTTAATTCATTCTATAGAATACAAAAATTTACTAAAAAAATCAGTAGAAAAAATTCAGAAAGGATACTTTAAAAAAGTAGTTTTATCCAGATCTATAAAAATTTCTTTTCATAATTTTGATTTTAAAAAAACTTTTCAAAATTTAATTTTTTCTTATCCAAATGCTTTTATCAGTTTATGGTATGATATCCATCATGGATTTTGGATAGGATGTTCCCCAGAATTACTAATGAAATCTCGTAAAAAAAAATTTCAAACTGTATCTTTAGCAGGAACTATTTGGGGGAATAATAAATGGACAAAGAAAGAGATGGAAGAACATAAAATTGTAACAGAATACATGGTTCATTTATTAAAATCCTATAAAGGATCCCTTTTTTTAGGAAGGATAGAATCCATAAAAATGGGATCCTTAAGACATTTAAAAACTAATATTTCTTTTTCTTTTTTGGAAAATCCTAATTATTATGAAATATTAGATCGCTTATATCCAACTCCTTCTATTTGTGGTTACCCCAAAAAAGAATCTTTAGATTTTATTCAAAAATATGAAGGATATGAAAGGAGTTTTTATACAGGATATATTGGTATTGTAAATAAAAAAAACATGGAGTTATATCTTCATTTGAGATGTGCAAGAATTCAAGAAAAAAAAAAAGAAATTACTTTATACGCTGGTAGTGGAATTACTGTAGATAGTGATATAAATATAGAATATATAGAAACAGAAAAAAAAGTACAAAATATTTTTTCTCAACTTTTTTTTAAATGATTTTTTCTTCTATGATATGGTCTTATGATTAAACGTACACTTTTATTATAATGAAAATATTGAATAATCCAATTTGTTAAAGCTATTACTCTATTTCTAAATCCAACTAAACTAACTAAATGAACAAACATCCATATAATCCATGCTAAAAAACCTTTTAATTTAAAATAAGGGAAATCACATACAGCCTTGTTTCTACCAATGGTAGCCATAGAACCTAAATTTTTATAAATAAAAGGATTTTTTTGATATGATGAACAACGATTAAAATTTTCAGATAAATAATTTCCTTGTTGAATAGCAGGTTGAGCTGTCATAGGATGACCGTTAGGATAAGATTTCATATAAGCTACATCTCCAATAGCAAAAATATTTTCATATCTTATTGTTTTAAGATAATCATCTACTAAAATTCTATGTCCCATTATATCTTCTTTTAAAAAACCTTTTATAATAGCTCCTTTTACCCCGGCTGCCCATATAACATTAGAAGATTCTATTTTTTTGTCTTTTTCCATAAAAACTATTTTTCCATCATAGTCTTTGACTAAACAATTTAACCAAATGGTAACTCCTAATTCTTTCAAACTTTTATAAGCTTGTTTTGCAGATTCTTCAGACATTCCATCTAATAATCTTGTAGTAGCTTGTAATAAATGAATGTTCATAGATTGAATGTCTAAATCAGGGTAGTCATGTGGAAGAATATATTTTTTCATTTCGGCTAAAGCTCCAGCTAATTCTACACCAGTAGGACCTCCACCGACAATCACAAAAGTCATAAGTCTTTCTCTTTCTTTAGAATCTTTTATTAACAAAGAAGATTCAAAATCTTGCAAAATAACACTTCTAAGATTTAGAGCTTCTGGAATTGATTTCATTGGCAATGAAAAAGATTCAATGTTATTATTTCCAAAATAGTTAGTAACAGATCCTGTAGATATTATTAAATAATCATAATGCAAATCTCCTACATTAGTATATATTTTTTGTTTTTCTGTATTGATATAATGAACATTAGCTAGTCTAAAAAAAAAGTTTTTTGTTTTTTTAATAACATTTCTAATAGAATGTGCTATAGAATCTGGTTCTAATCCAGCTGTTGCAACTTGATATAATAATGGTTGAAAAGTATGATAATTATTTTTATCTATAAGAACAACTTGAAATTTGTCTCTTCTTAATTTTTTTGCTACTTGCAACCCAGCAAATCCAGCTCCAATAATAACAACTCTTTTTAGATTACTTATTGTTGGAATATTCATAATCAAAAATTTGACACGTAAGCTAATTTATATATATTTTCATTTTAATTAATAAATTAATATTTTTGTTTTAAAAATAGGTTCTTATGAATTACTATTTTATTGTAGGATCAACTTTTCTAGTCAGTGTTATCGCTAATTTTATTTTAAAAAGTAAATTTCGATCATTTTCTAAATTTCATTTACACTCTTGTATGAGTGGAAAAGAAGTAGCAGAGAGAATGTTAAAAGAAAACGGAATTTTTGACGTAAATGTACTTTTAATAGAAGGTAAAGAAAATTTGGTAGACCATTATAATCCTTTAAATAAAACAATAAATTTAAGTGAAACAGTGTATAATGGAAGAAATGCCGCTTCTGTAGCAGTAGCAGCTCATGAATGTGGTCATGCTTTACAACATAAATTAGGTTATAATTTATTGAAATTACGGAATCATTTAATACTAATTCTTAATTTCAGTTCAAATTTTACTAGTGCTGCTATAATGTATGGGTTAACTATTTTTTATAGTTCAGGAGGAAAAAATTCTATTATCCTCAAAATAGGAATAGGATTATTTTTATTCATTGTCATTTTTTATTTTCTAACTTTACCAATAGAGTTCGATGCTAGCAAAAGAGCTTTAAATTGGATGAAAAAAAATAATGTAGTAAACTATCAAGAGTACAATAAAGCGAAAGAATCTTTGAGGTGGGCAGCAATGACTTATATAATTTCTGCTTTAGGAAGTTTAGCTCAATTAATATATTTTTTATCTCTTTTTACAAGCGTAGGTAAAAAAAATGAAAAATTTTAATTATTTTTTTTCTTTTTTTTTGCATTTCTTGGTTTTGGACGGATGTTACCATAAGTTTTTTTTCTTATTTTTCCTTTCTTAGTTTTTTTATCTCCTTTTCCCATATTTTTTTTGTATATCTTGATTTTTGTATAGATCAATGAATAAATTGTGAATTTCATCTGATTTTTTTTTCAAGTAATTTACAGATGAATTGTTCTCAATAAAAAGAGAAGATTTTTCTTTTCTTTTTTTGTTAGACATTTGATTTTTTAGACGATTTACAATCTGATATTCATTTAAGTTATCTCTTTTTATGACTCTACTAATCATTTCTTCTACAGGTGAAGTTATTGTAATAACATGATCACATTCTTTATAACTTTTACTCTCAAATAAGAGAGCAGATTCTTTAATAAGATAAAAAAATTTTCCCCGTATAGAAAAAATCCATTTTTTAAAATCTACGGAAATCCAAGGATGTACAATAGAACATAGCAATTTTAGTGCATTAGGATTTTGAAATACAATGTTAGATAAATAAGTTTTATTAATTTTTTTTTCTTTATAAGAATTATTTCCAAAATGTTTAATAATGTTTTTTTTTATAATTTCTGTTTGATTCATTAATATTTTTCCTCTTTCATCTGAAGAGTAAACAGGAATTCCTTTTTTTTTTAAAAAAGAAGAAAATAAACTTTTTCCAACTCCCATTTTTCCTGTTACTCCTATCAATAAAAATTTCATTTTTTTTCAATTTTTTTATTTTGAATATTTTCATTATAACGTAATTGTGTTAAATCCTTGGACACTGTACTTTTTTCGAGTTTTATTTTTCCTGTAATAATTTCTAAAATATAAAAATTATCTGCAACTTCTACGATTTTTCCATGTATTCCTGCATTTGTTACTATATAATTTCCTTTTTTTAAATTATCCTGAAATTTTTTTTCAATTTTTTGTTTTCGTATTTGAGGACGAATCATAAAAAAATAAAATATAATGAAAATCAATGCAAACATCAAAACGGTATTTGCAATAGAATTTTGTTGCAATAAAAAAAACATACAAGTAATATTAATAAGATAGTTAAATTTAAATTACAGATTATTAAAGTATTTTCATTACACTGTTATTTACAAAAGACCTTTTCCTACTTTAAATATTTTATTTTTTTTATGTAAAAATTTGAATATTTGGTCTAAAATCCCATTAATAAAAATTTTACTTTTTTCCATACAAAATATTTTTGTAATTTCTATATATTCGTTCATAGTAGCTTTTGGAGGAATATTTGGAAAATATAAGAATTCACAAATAGCCATTTGTAATATAATTAAGTCTATGATTGCTATTCTTTTTACATCCCAGTTATTTGATGTATTGTTAATCAAATCGTTAAATTCATTTTTGTGAAAAATTGTATTCCTATATAAATCAATAATAAATTTTTTGTTTTCATTATTTTTGTTATAAATGTTATATAATTTAAAGTTTGGAGAAGTTGAATGTTTTATATGTTGTAAAGTTTTGCAAACCATGTTGTGAGCTATATATAAATTTTCTTTTCCATTAATATATAAGTCTTCTATGTATGTTATTAATTTTTTGTTGGGAATAATAATGTTTTTATAGTATTTTATTATAAATTTTTTTTCTTCTTCAAAAGAATTACAAGGTTTATAAAAATATTTGTGACATAAAATTGATTGTTGCATCTCTTGTAATAAAAGAAAAATGTATCTATCTTGTTTTTCCCAAAAAATTATTCCAGTTTTTTCTGTAGACCTATATTTTTCTATTAAATATTTGTTGTGAGAGAGTATTTTTATAACAGAGTTATATGCAAATTTTTGTATAGGATCAATATTGATTTTAGTACAGACATTTTTTTTTACATTTATAGCGTTTTCTCTAATTTTTAATATTAAACAAAGAAGAGAAATATATAAGTCATGCAATTCTTCAATACTTTGAATCATATTTTCTTCAACTTTGTTTGAATCTACTTTAGATAAGTATTGAGCATATAAAAATTGTAAACTTCTTATTCTAAAGTGTCGTCTTATTGACATTTTTGTTCAATGATGTTAATTTTTTATATACAACAATATTTTTTGCAATTATATAAATAAATAATTAAACTTAAAAAGTTTGTATTTTTGTGTATCATATGAATGGTTTGTTTGCTTTTAGCAAAAAATATTGTCAAAGATACAAATTACGTTTATGTATAGGTTTTTTATTGATTTTCATATCAAATATTTTAACTTTACTTCCTATACCTTATATAGGAAAATCTGTTAATGCAATTAACAATCTTTTTATCAGTATTTCAAACACATCATATTCTCTTTCTTTGAAAAGAGAAATTTGTGTTTATGCAAGCATTATATTAATAGTTCCAATTATTGGAGGATTTGTTAAATATCAAATGAGGCAGTGTATTATAACAACATCCAGGATGATAGAATTTGATATAAAGAATGAAATTTTTTTACATTATCAAAAATTGAGTTTGTCTTTTTATAAAAAAAATTCAACAGGTGATTTAATGAACAGATTAACAGAAGATGTTTCTTTTATAAGGCAATATATAGGTCCTGGTATAATGTATTTTGTTAATCTTATTATTCTTTTTTTCATGGTTCTTGTGCAAATGTTAAGAATTAATAAATCTCTTACTTTTTATGTGATATTACCTATTCCTATTCTTTTTATTCTTGTTTATTATATAAGTATTTTCATTACTAGGAAAAGTCATGAAGTTCAGAATTACCAATCTATTGTTTGTTCTTTTATTCAAGAAACTTTTTCTGGTATTCATATTGTCAAATCATTTGTTGCAGAGTCTTTTTTTCAAAAAAAACATAATAAAATTATACGGGAATATCAAATAAAAAATATAGAATTAGCAAAAATAGATACTATTTTATATTCTGTTATCCTATTCTTTATAGGAATAAGTCATTTATTAATTATTTTTTTAGGAGGAAAGAAATATTTTGAAGGAGAAATAAAAGATATAGGAACCATTGCTGAATTTTTTACATACATTAATGTATTAATTTTTCCTTTTATCATATTAGGGTGGGTTGTTTCTATTGCTGAAAGAGCTAAGGTATCACAAATTCGTATAAATGAATTCTTAAATGAAGAACCTGAAATCATTAATAATAATTTGGTGAGAACAAAAATTTTTGGAAAAGTTCAATTTAAAAATGTTAGTTTCATTTATTATAAAACAAAAAATGTTATTGATGCAATTAGTGATATTTCTTTTACACTTATGAGAGGAAAGACTTTGATTTTAACAGGAGAAACAGGGTCTGGAAAGACAACTGTAGGAAGATTAATTTCTCGTTTGTATGATCCTAATGATGGAGATATATTAATAGATAATTTGTCTTTAAGAAATCATAATTTATATGATTTTAGAAAAAATATAGGTTATGTTCCTCAAGAATCTTTTCTTTTTTCAGATTCAATTTATAATAATATAGCTTTAGGAAGTATAGAAAAAGTTTCTTCGTATAAGGTATATGAAGCTGCAAGAAAAGCTATGATTGAAAATGATATTTTAAATTTTAAAAATGGATATGATACAATTATAGGAGAAAGAGGAATTACTTTATCTGGAGGACAAAAACAAAGAATATGTATAGCAAGAGCTATTATAAGAAATCCTAAAATTCTTATATTTGATGATAGCTTTTCTGCTATAGATCAGAAAAATAGAAAATTAATTATTCATTATCTAAAGAAAGAAATGAGAAACAGTACTATTATTATTATTACTCATGATACTTCTTATATATCTGATTTTGATTTATTTATTGTTTTAAAAAAAGGAAAAATATCAAAAATAGAATATCATAATATTTTATTGTAAAATTTTAAAAAAATTTGATTCGAATAATCATTCTATATTTTTTTTATTTAGATTTGCTTTATTTTATTATAATATATAATACATTTTGAAATGGACGAAAAAGAAAATATCAAAGAAAGAAATGAAATTTGTTCAAAAACACTAAAAACTGGCAGTCGTACGTATTTTTTCGATGCTAGAGAAACTAGAGCTGGTGATTATTATTTAACAATTACTGAAAGTAAAAAAAATTTTTCTGAAACAGGAGAAATAACTTATAAAAAACACAAAATATATTTGTATAAAGAAGACTTTTCTAAATTCCAAAGTATACTTGATGATATGATCCGATTTATTATTAACGAGAAAGGAAGAGAAGTTATTTCTGAACGTCATCAGAAAGATTTTAAAAATCACACAACATACAGTCATAATCAAGAAATTAAAGATGTTCCAAAAAAAACGTCGAATGTAAAAGATTTTACAAATATTAACTTTGAGGATATTTAAACATAGTTATTTATACAGTTTTTATATTTATTTTGTTTAATTCGAACAGAAATTTTTTTTAGTATTAAATTTACTAAGTAGATGATAAAATAGATATGAGAAACTATATGGATATAATGAATGATATTAATACTTTTATATTTGATGTAGATGGAGTATTAACAAATTGTACTTTAAATTTATTTCCAGATGGAAATATGGTTCGTCAAATGTTTGCTAAAGATGGTTTTGCTATGCAATTGGCGAAAAAAAAGGGGTATAATTTATGTATTATTACAAGATGTTCAGATTTAATGGTATTTCGACGTTTAAGAGGTTTAAATATTCGTTATGTTTATCAGGGAGTTAATAATAAAAAGAAATATTTAGACGAATATTGTGATATTCAAAATATTTCGAAAAAAAAAGTTCTTTATATGGGAGATGATCTCCCGGATATTGAGATTATGGAATCTGTTGCCTTACCTTGTTCTCCAATAGATGCCGTTCAAGAAGTTAAAAATATATCTAAATATATTTCTCCAAAAAAAGGAGGGAAAGGATGCGTAAGAGATGTTATTGAGAAAACTTTAAAAGTACAAAATAATTGGTTTAGTTAAAAACTAACTTTCAAAAAAAATAGTGTCTTTTTAGACACTATTTTTTTTTCTTTATTACATTTTACATCATTCCTCCCATTCCACCTCCTCCAGATCCTGGCATTGGAGGACCAGAATTAGGTTCATCTTTTTTAATTTCTGTCACAACACATTCAGTTGTCAATAACATTCCAGATACTGAAGCTGCATTCTCTAATGCAACTCTAGCTACTTTAGTAGGATCTATAATACCTTCTACTATCATATTTTTATATTCTCCAATTTTTGCATCATATCCATAATCTCCTTTTCCTTCTGCTACTTTAGCAACAACAACGGATCCTTCTCCACCTGCATTAGCTACAATTTGACGTAAAGGTTCTTCTAATGATCTTCTTACTATTTGTATTCCAGTATCTTGATCTGAATTTTCTCCTCTTAAATTATTTAAAGAGTTAATAGAACGAACTAAAGCAACTCCACCTCCAGCTACTATTCCTTCTTCTACTGCAGCCCTTGTAGCGTTTAAAGCATCATCTACACGATCCTTTTTCTCTTTCATTTCCACTTCAGAAGCAGCTCCAACATAAAGAACTGCAACTCCTCCTGCTAATTTCGCAAGACGTTCTTGCAATTTTTCTTTATCATAATCTGATGTAGTTGATTCTATTTGTGCTTTAATTTGCTCTACTCTTGCTCTTATATCTTTTTTATTTCCTCCTCCATTAACAATAGTAGTATTGTCTTTGTCTACTATTACTCTTTCTGCTTTACCTAGCATATTCAATTTTACATCCTCCAATTTACTTCCTGTTTCTTCAGAAATAACGGTTCCTCCTGTTAAAATAGCGATGTCTTCCAACATTGATTTTCTTCTATCTCCGAATCCAGGAGCTTTTATAGCAGCAACTTTTAAAGTTCCACGTATTTTATTGACTACTAATGTTGCTAAAGCTTCTCCTTCCACTTCTTCAGAAATAATAAGAAGTGGTTTTCCAGACTGTGCTACAGGTTCTAATATAGGCAACAAATCTTTCATTGCCGCTATTTTTTTATCAGATAACAAAATTTTAGGTTGGTCAAATTCAGTTATCATTTTCTCAGTATTTGTAACAAAGTATGGAGACTGATAACCTCTATCAAATTGCATTCCTTCAACAACATCAACAGATGTATCTGTTCCCTTTGCTTCTTCTACTGTGATAACCCCCTCTTTTCCTACTTTTTCGAAAGCATCAGCTATCAAAGCTCCAGTTTTTTCATCATTATTCGCAGAAATAGAAGCTACCTGCTTTATTTTTTCTGTATTTCCTCCTACTTCTCTAGATTGTTTTCTTAAATCTATAATTACAGATTCTAAAGCTTTATCTATTCCTCTTTTTAAATCCATTGGATTAGCTCCAGCTGCTACATTTTTTAATCCTTCTCTAACAATAGCTTGAGCTAAAACAGTTGCGGTTGTAGTTCCATCTCCAGCTACGTCATTTGTTTTGGAAGCGACTTCTTTAACCATTTGAGCTCCTAGATTTTCTATAGGATCTTCTAATTCAATCTCTTTAGCAACAGTAACACCATCTTTAGTAACTTGAGGTCCCCCGAATGATTTTTGTAATACAACATTACGACCTTTTGGTCCTAGAGTAACTTTTACTGCATTAGCTAATGCATCTACTCCTTTTTTTAGTTTATCTCTTGCTTCAATATCAAATTTAATATCTTTTGCCATAATTTTTTAATTTTTTTAAACAAATAAATTATATGATAGCTATTACGTCAGATTCTCGCATAATAAGATATTCTTCTCCTTCCCATTTCAGTTCTGTTCCAGAATATTTTCCATATAAAACCCTATCTCCTTCTTTTAGAATCATCGGTTCATTTTTTTTACCTTTTCCTACTGCTATTATAATTCCTTTTTGTGGTTTTTCTTTTGCAGTATCAGGAATTATTATTCCTGAAGCTGTTTTTGTTTCAGCGGGATCAGGTTGTACGAGGACACGATCCGCTAAAGGTTTAATCTTTACTTCCATCATAATTTTAAATAATTTTATAGTTTTACGACACTAAAACGTAAAAAAGCCAAAAACATGCCAAATAAAAAATTATATAACTTTTTTCACTTAAGTGATATTAAGTGTCATTATGACACATTCAATTTTAGAAAAAAATTAAATAACAAAATTAAAAAGAATATGATAACGGATAAAAACCAAGTCAAATTTTCTAGAAATGTATTTGTCCTCTTAATTCCAAAAAATCTGGAATTTTTTTCCATAAATGATTGATTAATATTTTCTTTTTTAGGTGTTTGTATTAATATAACTAATATAAGAAAAAGACATTTTACAATAATAAAAAATCCAAATATTATAGGAATAGTCCTCATTTACTAATTCTTATTTTCTTTGAATATTTCATGATATACTTGAATCGTAAGTTTTTCTATAATTCTATCAATAGATTTTTTTAAAAAAAGTTCCTTTTTATGATAAAATTTTTCTGATATCAAAAAATGTTTCTCCCAACTTTGATCTGGATCAAAACGATCTCTGTAATATATTTTTGCTTTTATCTGAATTTTTTTCAAATGAGAACCTCCTATTGGAATAATAATACATTCCAAAAATTCTCCTTCTAAAATTACATCTCCATTTCTTATTGCTAAAGAATATGGATTTTTATTCAGAATATACTCCTCCATATTTTTTTTAAAATCAAAAGCAATGGACCTTCTAGGTATTTTTATTTTTTCCGAAAATTTTCCTATTTCTATTCTCTTCTTTGAATCAATAAATGGATATGTAGAAGGATGATAACAAGAATTTATTGCAAAAAAAATGAAAATTAAAAAAAAATATATTTTATTATAAGCCATATTGTTTAATTTTTCTATACAATGTTCTTTCTGAAATTCCTAATTCTTTAGCTGTTTTTCTTCTTTTTCCATTATTTTTTTTTAAAGTTTTTTGAATAAACTCTATTTCCTTTTTTTGTAAAGAAAAAGAAGATAAATCATTTGATAATTTAGATGAATTATCCTCTACTTCTTCGTAATCTAAATCATCCGAAGATGATGATAATGGATTAGGAGTTTCTTCTAATTGAAAAATGGAATTATTTATATTATTATGAATCATTTTACCAAAAACTTTTTCCATGAGTTCTTGATTTTTTTCTATAAACCTCGTGTTTTCGTGATTTTTAATTAATTGAAAAGTAATATTTTTTAAATTATTTAAATTTTTCTTCATATCAAATAAAATTTTATACAAAAAATCTCTTTCTCTAGAAAGTCCTTGAAAAAAAGTTTCATTCTTAGAATAAGAACATGATATAGAAGGAACATTTTCTGGAATATATTCTTTTAATTTTTCTACAGAAACTTCACGATTTTTTTCTACCACAGAAATTTGCTCTGTAAGATTTTTTAGCTGTCTTATATTTCCCGGCCAAGAATAATTTTCTAGATATTTTAAAGATTCTTGAGTAAGAGTAATAGATGGCATATGATATTTTTCTGCAAAATCATTAGAAAATTTTTTGAATAAAAGTTTAATATCATCTTTACGAAAACGTAAAGAAGGTACATTAATTTGTACTGTATTAAGTCTATAATATAAATCTTCTCTAAATTTTCCTTTCTGTATAGATTCTATCATGTTTAGATTGGTTGCAGCAACAATTCTTATATTAGTTTTTTGAATTTTAGAGGAACCCACTTTTATGAATTCTCCCGATTCCAATACTCTAAGAAGACGAACTTGTGTTGTTAAAGGTAGTTCTCCTACTTCATCCAAAAATATGGTTCCTCCATTAGCTCCTTCAAAATAACCTTTCCTCATACTTGTAGCTCCTGTAAAAGAGCCTTTTTCATGCCCAAATAGTTCACTATCAATTGTTCCTTCTGGAATAGCTCCACAATTTACAGCAATATAAGAATGATGTTTTCTAGAAGAAAATTGATGAATAATTTTTGGTATAAATTCTTTTCCTACTCCACTTTCTCCAAGAACTAATACAGAAATATCCGTAGGAGCTACTTGAATTGCTTTTTCTAATGCTCGATGTAATGCATAATCATATCCAACGATTCCAAACTTTTGTTTTATATTTTGGATAAATTCCATTTTTTACATCTTTTTTTTAAGAAATTTTTCCGATTAAAGTAGCGGAGGTGTTTTCTATAATTTTTACAAATACAATATCTCCTATTTTAGATAATTTTTTTGGAAAGACTACAACTAAATTTTGTGTATTTCTTCCATACCAATGTTTATCATTTTTTTTAGATTCACCTTCTATTAAAACTTCTTGTACTTTTCCTAAATATTCTTTCATACGAAAGAACGAATGTTTTTTTTGCAATTCTATAATTTCACTTAAACGGTTCTTTTTTACATGTTGAGGAACATTATCTTTTAATCTTCTGTATGCATAAGTACCAGGTCTAGGAGAATAGGAAAACATATAACCATAATTATATTGAATTTTATTCATTAAATCAATAGTATATTTATGATCTTCTTCATCTTCATTACAAAATCCAGTCATGATATCATGTGATATAGAACATTCAGGAATTATCTTTCTAATTTTTTTAATCAAAGAAAGATATTCTTCTCTGGTATATTTTCTGTTCATTAGTTTCAGTATTTTATTACTTCCAGATTGAACTGGTAGATGAATATGTTTACAAATATTTGAATGTTTAGAAATTATTTTTAACACTTTATCTGACATATCATGAGGATTAGATGTAGAAAATCTTATTCTCATTAGAGGTACTTCTTGTGCTAAGAAATCTAACAAATAAGAAAAATCGATCTTCTTCCAAAGATAGGAATCAACATTTTGTCCTAAAAGAGTTACTTCCTTATATCCATTTTTATATAATCTTTTGCATTCTTCAATTATATAATATGGATCAGTATTTTTTTCTCTTCCCCTTGTAAAGGGAACTATACAAAATGTACACATGTTGTTACATCCTCTAGTAATACTTAAAAAAGTTGTGATTTTCTTTTTTCCATAAAATGGATTTATATCTGTATATGTTTCTTTTGTTTGAAAACTTTTTGAAGGAAAATATTTTTTATTAGATATAGCATATAGAATAAAATTAGGTAATTCTTTGTAAGAATTAGGATTTACAAAAAAATTTATTTTTTTTTCTTGTAAAAGAAAATCTCTAGACTGTTTTGATAAACATCCTATAATACCAAATATAGTTTCTTTTTTCTTTTTAAGAAATTTTAATTCTTCTAATCTTTTTTTTATACTTAATTCTGCTTTTTCTCGAACAGAACAAGAATTAAGTAATATTATATTTGCATTTTCTAAATTATCGGACAGTATGAATTTATTATCTAATAGAATAGATGTAACGATTTCACTATCTGATATATTCATTTGACATCCATAATTTTCTATATAAAAACTTTTATTCAATTTTTTTTGATTTTTTTCCATTATCATGTAATTTATTAAATATAAAAATGACAAAATGTCATAAATGAAGAATTTTTCTTGCTAAGAAAATCATATTTTTTTTTCCAGTTGATTTTTCTTTAACATTGGATAATTTAACTACTGAAATCCAATTTTTTTTTGGAAAAGATTCAACCATTTTTATAACCATGTTCATGGAAGGAACTCCTACATCATTAGTGAAATTTGTACCTATTCCGAAAAAAGGATTAATTTTTTCTTTACAAAAAGAGGAAATATAAGAGACTTTATATGGATTAAGATTATCAGAAAATATAATTTCTTTTTTGATAGGGTTTATTTTAAATTTTTGATAATGTTTGATTGCTTCTTTAGCAAAAAGGATAGGATCCCCACTGTCATGTCTAATACCTTTAAAAGAATTGGAAAGTTTTTCGTTAAAATTTTTAAAAAAAACTGAAGATGTATATGTATCAGATAAAGCTATTCCTAAATTTCCTTTATAAATATTTAACCAATTTTCCATAGCTATTCGATCTGCTGTATTCAATCCATATTTTGATCCATGAAACATAATCCATTCATGTCCTTTAGTTCCTATTGGTTTAATTGAAAAAATATGAGATAGGTGTACATTGCTGCTACCAACAAAAAAAGGAGCTCCTTCATCTATTAATATTTTTAACACTAGTTTATGAACTTGGTAAGAATATCTTCTTCTTGTTCCATATTCTCCTATTTTAACTTTTAGTTTTTTATATTCCTTAAGTTTTTTCTTAGTTAAAAAAACTATTTTCTTATCAGATATACGTTTTATTCCTGCTAGTTTATAATACAATTCAGAAATAATAGCCATTAAAGGAACTTCCCATAAAATAGTTCTGCTCCATAATCCCTCTATGTCCATTTTTATATTTTTCCCTTTCTGATATATATTTACTTCTTTTGGATTATATTGATATTGATTTAAAAAATCTAGATAAGAAGAATCTAAATAGGGACAGTATTTTTCTAAATAAGTTCTTTCTTCTTTCGACAATTTTAAATGAGACATTTTATTTAAGGATTCTTTGAGTATTTTGGAAAAATTTTCTGGAAAAGAATGGTTCCCCCTGTTGATAAACTCATATTTTGCTTTTGCAAATGGGAACAATTTAATGACAGCGTTTTGCATAGTAAATTTATAAAAATCATTATCTAATAATGATGAAATGATAGAAAAATTATTTTTTAAAAACATTACTTTAGAAATAAACATGAAAAATTTTTAATTTAATATAAAAAATGGAAAATTTCTATATTTAATAAATAAATCATATTTTTTAGAAAAAATATTTCTCTAAATTTGCTTTTAAAACAATTTATTTTTAATATGGACAATACGAAATTATACGTAGGTAACTTATCTTATGATATGACAGAACAAGAATTAAAAGAATATTTTGAATCTATAGGAGAAGTAACTCATGCTAAGATAATTTTTGACGAATCTACATCGAATAAAAGAAGTAAAGGATTTGGATTCATAGAAATGGCTGATGAAGAAAAAGCAAAACAAGCTATAGAAAAATTAAATGGAACAGAGTTTATGGGAAGAAATATTATTGTATCTGCAGCTAAACCTAGAATAAAGAAAGATTATTAGATATTAGTTATCTATGACGTACACACGCTTACATCTGTTTTTTTTGTTTTTTTTAATAACGATTGATGATATATTCAATATGAAATAACTAATGATATTTAATATCACATATCAAACTAATCTATGAAAAAATTATATGGAACAGGTGTAGCGTTAGTTACTCCTTTTAAAGAGGATGAAAAAATTGACTTTAATGGACTTGAAAAACTAGTAAAATACGTTTTAGATAATAAAGTCGATTATTTAGTGGCATTGGGTACAACTGCTGAGACAGCTACTCTAAAAATAGAAGAAAAAAAAGATATAATAGAATGCATTCAAAGTGCAAATTATAAAAAACTTCCTTTAATATTAGGAATAGGAGGAAATAACACAAATGAGATTATCAATCAGGTGAATAGAATAGAAAATTTATCAAATTTTTATGCTATTCTTTCAGTTTCTCCATATTATAATAGACCATCACAAGATGGAAT
The DNA here is from genome assembly GCF_014252295.1 of Blattabacterium cuenoti. Lineage (NCBI taxonomy): Bacteria > Pseudomonadati > Bacteroidota > Flavobacteriia > Flavobacteriales > Blattabacteriaceae > Blattabacterium > Blattabacterium cuenoti. The sequence continues at coordinate 428,594 of NZ_CP059215.1, read as the reverse complement.
ATATGAACATTTTAAATCTATAGCTAATTATACTGAATCAAAAATTATTATTTACAATGTTCCTAAAAGAACAGGAACTAATGTTATACCAGAAACTGTTTTACGTTTAGCTAAAAATTGTAAAAATATAATAGGAATAAAAGAAGCCTCTGGAAATGTTTTACAATCTTATAAGATTATTGAAAAAAAACCAAAGAATTTCAGTGTAATATCCGGAGATGATTTTATCACCTTACCTGTTATATTAGGAGGTGGTGAGAGTGTAATTTCTGTGATTGCTCAAGGATTTCCTGATAAAATTTCTAAAATGGTTTCTTTTGCTAGAAATAATCAAGCAGAAAAAGCCTTTTCAATTTTTTATAAAATTTTTAAAATGATAAACTTAATTTATGAAGAAGGAAATCCTACAGGGATTAAAACTTTTTTAAGTCTAATAGATATATGTCATCCATATGTTAGACTTCCTTTGATAATTGGTTCTTCCTCTTTAAAAAAGAAAATGATAAATTTATTAAAAAGAATAAACTGAAATTATGATATGTTTAGTAACAAAATACAAACAGGATTAACAAAACAATTAAATAAGGAATCAGAATCCTCTCAATTATATTTGTCCATGGCTTCTTGGACAGAAAGAAAAGGATTTGAAGGAATATGCGAATTTCTGTATGATCATTCTAATGAAGAAAGAATACATATGTTAAAATTAATAAGATATATTAGTAAAAGAGGAGGTTTCATTATTTTGGATAATATTTGTATTAATAAAATAACATACGGATCTTTGAGAGAATTATTTCAAATACTATTTGAACATGAAAAAAAAATATCTAATGAAATAAATATTTTAGTAGAGTTATGTTTACAAGAAAAAGATTATTTTACATATAATTTCTTGCAATGGTACGTTGAAGAACAAGTAGAAGAAGAGACTTTGATAAAAACAATTTTAAATAAAATTGAATTAATCGAAGAAGATAAAGGGGGATTATACTTATTTGATAAAGACATAAAAAATTTTCATAAAAAAAAGTAACTGTGAATACCAAGAACATTTTTTTAACGGTGATACTCATGATTTTTCTTACAAGTTGTCTTTCTGAAAAAGAACATATTTCTTTAAAAGAAGAAGAAGAGTTAGAAGAAAATCTATTGTTTAATAGTGGAAAGAACTATTATTTTTCTTCCTTAAATTTTGATTTAGATCCAGCAAAAGCTAGAAATGCAATTAATAAATTCAATCAATTTGTCAAAAAATATCCTCAAAGTTCAAAAGTCAAAGAAGCTTATAGTATGCTTCATGATTTATTGAAAAAAATAGAAAAAAAAAACTATTGTATAGCAGATTCTTATTTTTTGATGGGAAGATATAAAACTTCCTTAAAGTTTTTTCAAGATTTAATACAATATTTTCCAGAAAGTCGTTTCAAAGAGAAAATTTTATACAAAATTTGTATATCTCAATTTTTCCTTTCTAGGAAAAAAGATTTTTTTAAATCCTACAATGAATATATGAAACATTTTTCATATCATATCCATGCGAAAAAATTGAAAATGTTGTATAAAAAACTAAAAAAATTATGAATCATTTGATTGATAACGTACCAATTAATACTGAAACTATTGATCGTATAAAATTGGAAGAAAAATCAGGAAAAAATATATATGAAAGCATATGTATATTAGAAAAAATAAGCCAGGTAATTAGTAATGATCTGAAAAAAGATTTAGATAAAAAGTTAGAAGAATTTAATGTTCTTACTAAAAATAATTTGGAAGAAATTTTTGAAAATAAAGAACAAATAGAACTCTCAAAATTTTATGAAAAACTTCCAAAATCCACGTCTATTTCTATTCAATATTTATTGAATGAAAAAATAAAAATAAGAGTTTAAAATCATTTAATTTTTCTTTTATAATCTGTTAAAAATTTTTCTAATCCTATATTTGTTAATGGATGATAAATAAGAGAATGTATAATTTTTATTGGAGAAGTGATTGCATGTATTCCAATCTTTGAACACTCTATAATATGTAAAGAATGACGTATAGATGCTCCTAGAATCTTTGTTTTGAAATGATAGCTGTCATATATTTTCTTTATTTCTTTTATCAAATTTAATCCATCGTAAGATACGTCGTCTATTCTACCTATAAAAGGTGATATATAATCAGCTCCAACTTTTGCTGCGACAAGAGCTTGTCCTGTAGAAAAAATAAGAGTGCAATTAGTTCTTATATTTTTACTTGAGAAATATTTAATGGCTTTAATTCCGTTATAAGTCATAGGTACTTTTACTACAATTCTTGGATGAAGAATAGAGAGTTTTTCTCCTTCTTGGATCATTTCTTCATAATTATTGCTAATAATTTCCGCACTAAGATTTTCTTCATCTTTTAAAAGATTACATATAGATATATAATGATCTTTAATTTCTTCTTTATTGGAAACAGATTCTTTAGAAATTAAAGATGGATTAGTTGTGACTCCATCTAATATACCAAGTGATCTTGCATCTTCAATTTCCTTTAAATTAGCTGTATCTATAAAAAACTTCATAATTTATATATCATTTTATAATTACTCTAACAAAGTTATCTAAAATTTTTGTTATCATAAAAAACATAAAAATCTGTAAATTTATAATTATGATGAATTTTGATGTTATTATTTTAGGAAGTGGACCAGGAGGGTATGTAGCTTCTATTCGTGCTTCACAACTCGGCATGAAAACGGCTTTAATTGAAAAAGAATCTCTTGGAGGGATCTGTTTAAACTTAGGATGTATTCCTACAAAATCTCTTTTAAATAGTGCAAAAATTTTGCATGACATAAAAAAAAATGGAGGACTATTTGGAATAAAAAATGATCAAATAAAAATAAATTATCCTCAAATACTTACTAAAAGTAGAAATGCAGTAGAAAAAATGAGAAAAGGAATTTCATTTTTAATGAAAAAAAATGGAATTCATGTTATTTATGGAAATGCAATATTAAAAAAAGGAAAAAAAGTTGAAGTATTTGAAAACGAAAAAAATATAGGTGAGTATTCAGCATCACATATAATTATTTCTACTGGATCAATTCCTAAAATTGAAAAAAAATTTCAATATGATGGAAAAAAAATTATAACATATAAAGAAGCTCTTTGTTTGTCTTCTTTACCAAAAAGAATAATCATTATAGGATCTGGATCTATTGGATTAGAATTTGCTTATTTTTATAATTCTATGGGATCAGAGGTTTTCATTATAGAAATTTGTACAAAACTTTTTCCAAGTGGAGATGATGAAATATCCGATTATTTAAAACTTTCCTTTGAAAAAAAAGGAATTAAAACTTATACATCTTCTTCTATAAAAAAAATAACTTATGATAATAATGGGAAAGTTATGGCAGAGATTAATTCCTCTACAGGAAATATTTTTTTAAAAGCAGATATAATTCTTTGTAGTGTTGGTGTTGTTCCTAACATTAAATCTATTGGATTAGAAGAGATAGGTATCCAAGTTGAAAAAGAATTTATTTATGTAGATGATAAATATCGTACAAACATAGATGGATATTATGCAATTGGAGATGTAATTCAAACACCTTCTTTAGCTCATGTGGCTTCACATGAAGCGATAAATTGTATTGAAACCATAAAAGGATTAAATTGTCAAAAAATAGATTATAATAATATTCCAAAATGCGTATATTCTTTTCCTGAAATAGCTTCAGTTGGATATACGGAGAAAGAATCTCAAGAAAAAGGATTTCGAATTAAAGTAGCTAAATTTCCATTTAGTTCTCTTGGAAGGTCTATTTCTGATGAAAATACTGATGGTTTTGTAAAAGTAATTTTTGATGAAGAATATGATGAATGGTTAGGATGTCACATGATAGGAAATAATGTTACTGATTTAATATCAGAAGTAGTTGTTGCAAGAAAATTGGAAGCAACTAGTTATGAAATTATAGGGAGTATCCATCCTCATCCTTCGTTAAGCGAATCTATTTTAGAATCTGTTTCAAAAGCATATGACAAGTCTATTCATTCTTTGTGAACTTTTTTCATTCATCAATTTTATATTTCTTCTGTATTTTTTTTATATTTTCCATAATTTGTTAAATCTTCTTTTTATTAAGAACTAATCTTGCAATTGGTTCATTCCATATCTTTTTTTTTACACAAGATAAGATTCGTAATTTTATTTTTTTATGATACATATTATATTGTTTGGACCACCAGGATGTGGAAAAGGGACTCAAGCTAAGATTATTTCAAAAAAATTTGGATTTATTCACTTATCTACTGGAATGATATTTAGGAATCATATAAAAAAAGAAACAAATTTAGGAAAATTTGCTAGTTCTTATATTAATAAAGGAATATTAGTTCCGGATATAATTACTACAGATATGTTAAATATAGAAATTCGAAAACATTTTTATTCTAAAGGAATTATTTATGATGGATATCCTAGAACAAAAAATCAAATTATTTCTTTAGAAAAGATTTTAGGAAATTTTTTTTCGGAAACAATAGATATAATTTTCTATTTTTCTATTCAAAAAAATTTGATAATAAATAGATTATTAAGGAGAGGAAAAATAAGTCGCAGAAATGATGATATAAATATTGCTATAGTTCAGAAAAGAATAAAAGAATATGAAAAAGAAACTTCTTTAATATGGGATAACAATCCTAAATGGATAAATAATATAATAAAAATAAATGCTTCTTTATCTGTAGAAACAATTTCTCTTTTTATAGAGAAAAAAATAAAAAAGTTTTTGAAAAAAAAAAATAATTAGTTTTATGAAAAATTGTTTTATTGATTTTATAAAAATTTATTGTAAAAGTGGAGACGGAGGATCTGGATGTATTCATTTTTACAGAGATAAATATATATCAAGAGGTGGTCCAGATGGAGGAACAGGAGGAAGAGGCGGAAATATTATTATTCAAGGAAATTCTAGTATTCATACTTTTTTTCATTTAAGATATAATAGACATTGCATAGCACAATCAGGATATCCTGGTAGAGAAAATAACGTTACTGGGTCTAATGGAAAAGATTTCTTAATAGAAGTCCCTATAGGAACTGTTGTTAAAGATGAAAATAAAAATATAATAACAGAAATTGTTAAAAATTACGAAAAAAAAATTTTATTTAAAGGAGGAAAAGGAGGAAAAGGAAATGCTTTTTTTAAAAACTCAGTAAATCAATCACCTTATCACGCACAAAAAGGAGTAAAAACAAAAGGTTATTATATTTTTTTAGAATTGAAAATTTTAGCAGATGTAGGATTATTAGGATTTCCTAATACTGGAAAATCCACCCTTCTTTCTGTTATTACAAAAGCAAAACCAAAAATAGGTAATTTTTTTTTTACAACAAAATATCCGAATTTAGGAGTAGTAAAAATGAATTTTAATTCTTTTTTGATAGCCGATATTCCTGGTATTATAGAAAATGCATCCGAAGGAAAAGGACTAGGACATCGATTTCTTAGACATGCAGAAAGAAATTCTGTTTTATTATTTGTGATTTCTGCAGATACAAAAAATAAAAAGCAAAAATATTTAATTTTATTAAAAGAACTAAGTAAATTTAATTTGGATTTTTTAAATAAAAAACGTTTGTTGGTTATTTCTAAATCAGATTTAATTAGTAATAAAGAAAAAGATAAAATAAGAAAAACTTTTTTTAAGATTAAGGAAAATCTTATTTTTATTTCTTCTTTTACGGGAGAAGGATTAATGGAATTAAAAGAAAAATTATATGCTCTAGTCTAATTAAGAGTAATTAAGTTTATTTAAAACAGTTTCTTTATCTATTTTTAATACAGAATGAACATTTTCTATATTATAAATATAATCCATAAAAATTTTTTCACAAATAGTTCGTAATCCTCTTGCTCCTAATCCAATTTGGAAAGTATTATTTATTATAACATCTAATGCTTCATCTGTTATACTCATAGATATATTATCCATGTCAAATAATTTTTGATATTGCTTAATTAAAGCGTTTTCTGGCTCTAACAATATTTTTTTTAACATATTTTTATCTAATGGATTTAGATAAGTAATAATAGGAAATCTACCTATAATTTCTGGAATTAACCCGAACTTTTTCAAGTCTGTAGAAATGATATTTTTTAAAAGAAAATTATTGTTTTTTTCTTTTTTTTCTTTATTTATAAAACCTATGGGTATTTTTCTTATTCTATCGGAAATTATTTTTTCTATTCCATCGAATGTTCCTCCAGCTATGAATAATATATTTTCAGTATTCATTTGTATCATTTTTTGATCTGGATGTTTTCTTCCTCCTTGTGGAGGAACATTAATTATTGATCCTTCTAATATTTTTAGCAAAGCTTGTTGTACTCCTTCTCCAGAAACATCCCTAGTAATAGAAGGACTATTACTTTTTCTGGATATTTTATCTATTTCATCCAGAAATATGATTCCTTTTTCAGCAGAGTTGACATCGTAATTTACTGATTGTAAAAGCCTAGTTAGTATAGATTCTACATCTTCTCCTACGTATCCTGCTTCTGTTAAAGTAGTTGCATCTGCTATAGCAAAAGGAACTTTTAAAAATTTTGATATACTTTTCGCTAATAAAGTTTTTCCTGTTCCAGTATTTCCAATTAATAATATGTTAGATTTTTCTATCTCTATATATTCGTTTTTCTTTTTTTGATTTTCTTCTTTACTATTATTATCTACGATATCTGAGTAATTTTGTAGTATTCTTTTATAATGATTATATACGGCAACGGAAACTATTTTTTTTGCATCATTTTGTCCAATAATATATTTGTCTAAGAAAGATTTTATTTCTTTTGGTTTATTTATTTGTTTTTTTGTAAAGTTATTTTGAATTTTTTTTTCTAAAAATTTTCTATGAATTATGGAATAAGTTTTTTCTATACAAAAATTGCAAATATGTCCGCTAATTCCAGATATTAAAAAAGTTATTTCATTTTTTTTTCTACCACAAAAATTACAGATTAATAAATCTTCCATAAATTATTATTCCACCTTCTACATTTAAAATATGGAGCAAGCTATACTACATCACATCGCTACAACCTAATTACCTTTGCTGCGTTCCCACTCTGGAGGATTTATAGGGAGCTGATTGTGTAGAACTTGCTCCAAGTTTGGTAAATATAAAAAAAAAATCATAAATTTTCGTTTTTTCTAAATTAGAAATTTACTTATTAAAGTAGTTATTTAGTATATATAGACTTGATGTATTCGTGTTATTTTATTTTCATTTTATGATGAGAACAAAATATATTTTTGTTACAGGAGGTGTCACTTCTTCTTTAGGAAAAGGAATTGTTTCAGCTTCATTAGGAATGTTATTGAAATCTAGAGGTTATAAAGTTTCAATTTTAAAACTAGATCCTTATTTTAATATAGATCCAGGAACTTTAAACCCTTATGAACATGGAGAATGTTTTGTCACTAAAGATGGAGCGGAAACAGATTTAGATTTAGGACATTATGAAAGATTTTTAAATCAAAATACCACTAAAGAAAATAATGTAACATCTGGGTTAATATATAAAACAGTTATAGATAATGAAAGAAAAGGAAATTATTTAGGAAAAACTGTACAGGTTATTCCTCATATTACTAATGAAATAAAAAGACGAATTAAAATATTTGGAAAATCAAAAAAATATGATATTATTATTACAGAAATAGGAGGAACAGTAGGAGATATAGAAAGTCTTCCATATATTGAATCAGTACGTCAATTAAAGTGGGAATTGGGTGAATTCAATACATTAGTAATTCATTTAACATTGCTTCCTCATATAACAGTTACTGGAGAAATAAAAACTAAACCAACGCAACATTCTGTTCGAAATTTAATGGAAAATGGGATACAAGCAGATATTATTGTTTGTAGAACAGAAAAGCGCCTTTCTAAAAAAATCAGAGAAAAGATTGCATTATTTTGTAATGTAAAACCAAAACATGTTATAGAATCAATTGATACCAAGATTATATATGAAATTCCTTGTTTATTGCATTTTCAAAATTTTGATAAAGAAGTATTAAATCGTTTAAATTTATCTACTATTATTTCTCCAAAACTAAAAAAATGGAAACATTTTATCAAAAAATATAAAAATCCTAAACATGAGATTAAAATAGCATTGGTTGGAAAATACGTTTCTTTGCATGATTCTTATAAATCGATTAGTGAAGCCTTAATTCATGCAGGTACTGAAAATGAAACTTACGTTAATATAAAATGGGTTTATTCAGAAATGATAAAAGAAAAAAATATAAAAAAATATTTTGAAGGAATTTCAGGAATTTTAGTTGCTCCAGGGTTTGGAAAAAGAGGTATAGAAGGGAAAATCCTTGCTACAAAATATGCAAGAGAAAATAAAATTCCATTCCTTGGAATATGTTTAGGAATGCAAATATCTGTAATAGAGTTTGCAAGAAACGTTCTTGGGTTAAAAAAAGCAGAAAGTTACGAGACAAATCCTTCTACTTCTCATCCAGTAATATGCTTAATGGAAGAACAAAAAAATCTGACTCAAAAAGGTGGAACTATGCGTTTAGGAAATTGGAAATGTACTCTTTTGGAAGGTTCAAAAATATTTTCTATTTATGGAGGTAAAAAAGATATTGTTGAAAGACATCGTCATAGATATGAATTTAATAATAATTATTTAAATTATTTTTCTAATGCTGGAATGAAACCTGTTGGAATTAATCCAGATACAGGTTTAGTAGAAGCAATGGAATTAGAAAATCATATATTTTTTCTAGGTGTACAATATCATCCAGAATATCAGAGCACCGTAACAAATCCACATCCTTTGTTTATTAACTTTATACAAGTTTCTAAAAGGTATGGATATTTAAATTATCAGAATTCTTCTTATATATGAAGAATAAACATTTAGATTATAATTCTATAATAGGATTGTTTCTTATATTGTTAATTTTAACTATTTTTACATTTCTTAATAAAGAAAAAGAATACAAAGTAAATAAGGAATTTTTTAATTATAAAAAAGACGTTCTTTTTAGGAAAGAAAAAAATAATTTTTTTTTATTAGAAAATAATGTTTTAAGATTAAGAATATCTAATATAGGAGGAATAATAAATGAAGTTCTTCTAAAAAAATATAAAGCGTATGATACTTCATTATCGTATCATGCAAAAAATCTTTTTTTAGTAAAAAATTCTAGTCTTTTATATAGAATGTCCTTTATAAACAAAAAAGGATTGAATATTAATACAGAAAATTTATTTTTTCAACCTATTTTTTTTAAAAATAAAAAAAAAGGCACTAAAATTCTTATAATGAGAGCAAAAAGTCCTTTAGGAAAAGGATTTTTAGATTATATATATGAAATTGGTAGTAAAAACCAATATGATATTGGATTTTCTGTAAAAACAACAAATTTTTTTCCTTATAAAAAATTAGTTTCTATCAATTTGGACCAAAAAATTTTATCCTTGGAAAAGGATAGAAATTGGGAAAATTCTTACACTCAAGCATATTATTCTAATCTTAATAAAGATTTTGCATCTGTAAAATATTTATCTGAAAAAAAAACAGAAGAAAAAAATATATCTAATATAAATTGGATTGCTTACAAACAACAATTTTTTGCTTGTATATTTATACCAGAAAAAATATTAAAAAACGTTTTTATTCGATCTGATAATTTTTCTTTAGGAAATTTTTTGAAAAGAATTCAGTTTAAAACTTATCTAAAAAATGATGAAAATAAAGAAATTGATTTTTCTTTTCGTTTTTATTTTGGTCCTTTAGATTTTAATTTATTAAGAAAGTACAAAAACGAATTTGAAAATATTATTCCATTCGGATGGGGTTTTTTAAAATGGATTAATAAATATTTTTTTCTAGTAATTTTTCAATTTTTGGAAAAAACAAATTTGAACTATGGTGTTATCATTATTTTAATGACTATAGTAGTAAAAATGATATTATCTCCAATTACTTATAAGCAGTATAAGTTGAGTGCTATCATGAAATTGATTCGGCCAGAAATAGAAAAATTAAACAATGAATATAGAAATAATGAAAATTCTTTTCAAAAACAAAGAAAAATGATGGAATTATATAGGAAAGCGGGAGTAAGTCCAATGTCAGGATGTATCTCTACATTATTTCAAATTCCTATTTTTTATTCATTATTTAAATTTTTTCCTACTATAATTAATTTAAGAGGAAAATCTTTTTTATGGGTAGAAGATTTAACATCATATGATTCAATTATTGAATTACCTTTTTTTATTCCTTTTTACGGAAATCATGTAAGTTTACTTACTTTATTATATTCACTAGCATTATTGTTTTATACAAAATTAAGTAATAATGATAAAAAAGAAATTTCTCAAAATGGAAAGAATTCAAATTCTATTCCAGATATAAATTTCATATTGTATTTGATGCCTGTTATTATGCTATTATTTATAAATAGTTACGCTTCTGCTTTATCTTTATATTATTTTACTTCTAATATTATTAATATTTGTTTTTTATTTTTAATAAAGAAGTTTATGTTAGATGAAAATAAAATTCTTGTAAAAATTCAAGAAAAAAGTATTAAGAATAAGAAATAGTTAATTAATAAATTTTATTTCCTTTTGATGGAAAGAATAAAATTTTTTGTTAAATTCAACAATTAAATAACCTTGATCTGTTACTGTCCGTATTATACCTTGAATGTAACTATTTGTTTTGTATACATAAAAAATAGAATTTTTATCTTTTAAATAAAGATGGTCAATGTAATATTTTCTAATATAATTTTCTCCTTTACTTATGAAAAGTAAGTATTCTTTTTGAATGAAATATATAATATTATAAAAAATGTCATCTAGTTCGAAATTTGTATTACAAATTTCTATTAAAGAAGAAGCATTCCATTCTTTTTCAAATTTTGTTTGATAAACATTTAAACCAACTCCAATAATAGAAGTATGAATTTTTTTTAAAAAAATACTATTTTCTATTAAAATTCCTCCTATTTTTTTTCCACATAAAAAAATATCATTAGGCCATTTAATCCAAAATTCTTTCTTATATTTTTTTGATAAAATTTTATGAATTGCATTACTCGTAATAATATTAATTATATATTTTTTCTCAATGGGGAAAAAAATTACTGGTTTGAATATAATACTAAAAGTTAAATTTTTTTCTTTTTCTGTATTCCATAAATTTTTTCCAACTCCTATTCCTTGAATTTGATTTGTTGACCAAATAACTATCCAATTTTTTTTTTATAAATATATCTTCTAGAATATTGGTTTGTAGAATTAACTTTTTGTAATAGAATTAAATGTATAGGCCAAATATATTTTTTCATAAGATTTGATAAATGTTTTATATTGAAAAATTTAAATTCTTTAAAACGAAAACCTTATTTTTGTCTTTTGATAAAAAATTGAAAAAAAGTTAATATTAAATAATATTTATTTTGTTATTAAAAAAAATCATAGAAGGAATTCAAATGGTTAAAGGAAAAGATATTTCCATTATAAATTTAAAAAATAGAAAAAATTTTATTTGTGATTATTTTGTTATTTGTAACGGAGATTCTTACAATCAAATTTATGCCATTTCTCAATCTATAGAAAATACTATATTTCAGAAATTACAAGAAAAACCTTGGCATATAGAAGGATTGAAAAGTAAAAAATGGATATTAGTAGATTATATTTCTATTGTCGTACACATTTTTCAAAAAGAATCAAGATTATATTATAATATAGAGAATCTTTGGAATCAAAATTCATAATAAAATTTGAGATTTGGTTTTGATTTAAATTAGATAAATAATGAGGAAACCTATATGATAGATAAAAAAGCCAAAAGCAAGAATAATTTTTTTTGGGTATATGCAGTCATATTTGCTATATTTCTTGGAATATTTTTTTTTAAATCTTCTTTTTCAAGTCCTAAAAAAATAGATCAGGATACTTTTTTTGATATTTTGTCAAAAGGAGAAGTTCAAAAAATTATAGTTAAACATAGAGAAATAGTGCATGTTTATTTAAAAAAAGAATTTTTAGATTTAAATGAAATAAATTCGACAAATCCTGCATTCAGTAGAGAAAAAGATGATGATGAAAAAAAATTCATTGCACAATCTTTACGATATGAATTTGAAATTGGAGATTTACAGTTTTTCCAAACAAAATTTGAAGAATATAAAAAAAAGTATAATCTGAATACTATTATCGATTTTAAAAATCAGCAAGAATATACAATAACTAAATTTTTCTTTGATTATGGTATATTTTTTATGTTGTTAATCATTTTTTGGATTTTTCTTTTTAGAAGAATAGGTTCTACAAGTGGAGGTCCAGGAAGTCAAATATTCAATATAGGAAAATCTAGAGCTAGATTATTTGATGAAAATGATAATGTAAAAATTACATTTAAAGATGTAGCTGGATTAGAAGGAGCAAAAGAAGAAGTTCAAGAAATAGTAGAATTTTTAAAAAGTCCTCAAAAATATACTAAACTTGGAGGTAAAATACCAAAAGGAGCTTTATTAATAGGTGCTCCAGGAACAGGAAAGACTTTATTAGCAAAAGCTGTTGCTGGAGAAGCTAAAGTTCCATTTTTTTCTTTATCAGGTTCAGATTTTGTAGAAATGTTTGTGGGAGTTGGAGCTTCTAGAGTAAGAGATTTATTTGAAAAAGCTAAAGAAAAGTCTCCATGCATAATATTTATTGATGAAATTGATGCAATAGGAAGAGCAAGAGGAAAAAGTAGTATAGCTGGATCAAATGATGAAAGAGAAAATACTTTGAATCAATTGTTAACAGAAATGGATGGATTTGGAACTAACACAAATGTAATTGTTTTAGCAGCTACAAATAGATCAGATATTTTGGATAAAGCATTACTTCGTCCTGGACGTTTTGATCGAACTATATTAGTAGATCCTCCTGAATTAAATGAAAGAAAAGAAATATTTAAAGTTCATCTTCAAAAATTGGTATTATCTAATAATGTGGACATAGATTTTTTATCTAGACAAACTCCAGGATTTAGTGGAGCAGATATAGCAAATGTTTGTAATGAATCTGCTCTTATTGCAGCAAGAAAAGATAGATCTGAAATAGAGAACCAAGATTTTTTAGATGCAATAGATCGTATTATAGGAGGTTTAGAAAAAAAAAATAAGATTATTAAACCAAATGAAAAAAAGAGAATTGCTTATCATGAAGCAGGTCATGCTATAATAAGTTGGTTGTTAGAACATGCTTCTCCTTTAGTAAAGGTTACTATAGTTCCGAGAGGAAGATCTCTTGGATCTGCATGGTATCTTCCAGAAGAAAGACAGATAACTACTCCGGAACAAATGAAGGATGAAATTTGTGCTTTACTAGCAGGAAGATCAGCAGAGGAAATTATTTTTAGTAATGTTTCTACAGGAGCGTTGAATGATTTAGAAAGAGTAACTAAACAAGCACAATCTATGGTAGCAATATTTGGATTGAATGAGAGGATTGGAAATATTTCTTATTATGATTCTACAGGTCAAAATGAATTTTCCTTTTCTAAACCTTATAGTGAAAAAACAGCTCAGATTATAGATGAAGAAATATCAAAAATTATAAAAGAACAGTATCAAAGAGCCAAGGATATATTGAAAAATAATGAAAAAAAGCTATCTATGTTAGCTAATGAACTCTTAGAAAAAGAAGTTCTTTTTAGAGAAGATTTAAAAAAAATGTTTGGAGAAAGACCTTATCCTGATGAAATTGGAGATATGTTAGGAAATATTTCTTAGTTATTTTCACATTTTTCAATTTGAAATTGAAAGAAAATGAAAAAAAAGAAAGATTTAAACTTTTTAATAAGATTTATTACTGGTTTTATTTATGTTTTTTTAATTATTTTTTCTATTGAAAAAGGAGAAAAGATATTCAGAATTGTAATGATGATGTTATCTTTTTTTTGTTTATTTGAATTTTTAATAATATTAGAAACTGATATTTTTTTAGTTAAAATAGCTTCTTTGTTTTTTTTATTTTCTGTATTAATGGACGTTTTTATAAACAAAGGACTTATTCTGTATATGGTATGTTTCGTTCTTTATTCTATAACTTTTTTCATTATTCAATTGTTTTCTAAAAAACATTCTCATAGAGAAAAAATAAAACAAATAAGTCATTTAACTTTTGGATTTGTATACATCATAATTCCTTTTTATTTAGCTTCTTATATTTATTCTTCCATAAATCATGGAAAAGAAATAATTTTAGGTATTTTTATATTAATATGGACAAATGACACTTTATCCTATTTGATTGGAAAAAAATGGGGAAAGAAAAAAATAGCTGTATCTATTTCTCCTAAAAAATCAGTAGAAGGTTTTATTGGAGGTTTATTATTTTGTTTAATAATAGGTTTTTTTTTCTACAAAATTTGGGGAGAAAAATATTGGTTTATTCTATCTTTTATGATTCCTATTTTTTCTACTATTGGAGATCTTATTGAATCTCTTATTAAGAGATCTTATAATGTCAAAGATTCTGGAATATTATTTCCTGGACATGGTGGATTTTTAGATAGATTGGATAGTTTTATTTTTGTTATTCCAATTATAGCTGTAATAGTAATTAGTGTTATTTATCTTTTTTAAAAATCTATTAACATGATTCATAGAGAGGGAACATCATTATTATCTTATACTTTGATGATAATATTATTATTAATATTTATTTTTTTCTTCATATTTTCTAGTGTAATTTTTTTTTTATTATCTATTTTTTTAGTTGTCTTTTATGTTTTTTTAATTTTTTTTTTTAGAAATCCAAAAAAATTTTTTTATGATGAAAATTTTTATGATAAAAAAAAAGAAATAATTGTATCCCCAGCTGATGGTAAAATTGTTGAAATACAAAATATTTTTGAAACTGAATTTTTAAAAAACAAGTGTATATGTATTTCTATTTTTATGTCTCCTTTTGATGTTCATGTAAATAGATATCCTGTTTCTGGTAAAGTAATATATACGAAGTATCATACAGGAAAATATTTTATAGCTTGGTTAAAGAAGTCATCGTTAGAGAACGAACACACTACTATTGTTGTTGAAACAAATAATAAAAATAAAATATTATTTAGGCAAATAGCAGGATTTTTAGCTAGACGTATTATTCTTTATGCAAAGAAAAATTCTGTAATAAAAAAAGGTGAAGAGTTTGGATTTATCAAGTTTGGATCTAGAATTGATATTTTTTTACCTTTAAATTCTTTAATATTAGTGAAGAAGGGAGAAAAAGTTTCCGGAGGGGAAACAGAAATTTCCATTATCCGATCATAATCAACTCCCTTTATTTTAAACGATTTATTTTACTTCTTCATAATCAACATCTTGTACATTTTCATTCCCTTTATTTTTATTATCATTATCATTTTTTTTATCATTTTCTTTTTCTTTTTTATTTATTTCTGTTTTTTCATTTTCTTTTCCTGGATAGAGTTCTTGAGACGCATTAGCCCAAGCTTCATTTAATTTTTTAATACTATTATCGATAGAAGAAAAATTTTTCTCTGAATGAGCTTTTTTTAATTCTTCTAAAGAAGTTTCTATATTCTTTTTATTATTTTCTGATAATTTATTTCCATAATCTTTCAATTGTTTTTCAGATTGAAAAATTAGATTATCAGCAGAATTTAATTTTTCTATTTCTTTTTTTATTTTTTCATCTTTTTGAGCATTGTTTTCTGCTTCCTTTTTCATTCTTTCTATTTCTTCTTGATTTAATCCTGAAGAAGTTTCAATTCGTATAGATTGTTCTTTTCCTGTTCCTTTATCTTTTGCGGATACATTCAATATTCCATTGGCATCTATATCAAAAGTTACTTCTATTTGAGGGATTCCTCTCGGTGCTGGTGGTATATCTACTAAATCAAATCTCCCAATTTCCTTATTATCATTAAAAATAGGTCTTTCTCCTTGCCCTACACGTATAGTTACTGCTGATTGATTATCAGCTGCTGTAGAAAAAGTTTCAGATTTTTTAGTAGGAATGGTAGTATTAGACTCAATAAGTTTTGTAAAAACTCCTCCCAAAGTTTCAATACCTAAGGATAAAGGAGTGACATCTAATAGTAATACATTTTGGACATCTCCACTTAAAACTCCTCCTTGAATAGCGGCACCTATAGCTACTACCTCATCTGGATTGACTCCTTTAGAAGGCTTTTTTTTAAAAAATTTCTCTACTTCTTCTTGTACTTTTGGTATACGTGTAGATCCTCCTACTAAAATAATTTCATCTATATCTTTAGTTGTTAATTTTGCATCATTCAAAGCTTTAGAACAAGGATTAATAGAACGTTGTATTAATTTTTCTGATAATTGTTCAAATTTTGCACGAGTTAATGTAACAACTAAATGTTTAGGTCCAGATTCTGTTGCTGTAATATATGGAAGGTTAATTTCTGTTCTATTAGAGGAAGATAATTCTATTTTTGCTTTTTCAGAAGCTTCTTTTAAACGTTGTAAGGCCATAGGATCCTTTCTTAGATCTAGTCTTTCTTTAGATTGAAATTCATTTGCTAAATGATCAATTATTACTTGATCAAAATCATCACCACCTAGGTGAGTATCTCCATTTGTAGAAAGAACTTCAAAGACACCATCTCCTAATTCTAAAATAGAAACATCAAATGTTCCTCCTCCTAAATCATACACAGCTATTTTTTTATTTTGATTACTTTTATCTAATCCATAAGCTAAAGCTGCTGCTGTAGGTTCATTGATAATTCTTTCTACTTTTAAGCCAGCTATTTCCCCAGATTCTTTGGTAGCTTGTCTTTGTGCATCATTAAAGTAGGCTGGAACTGTAATAACGGCTCTGCTTACTTCTTCTCCTAAATAATCTTCAGCTGTTTTTTTCATTTTTTGTAATATCATTGCCGATATTTCTTGAGGAGCGTATAATCTTTTTTCTATATCAACACGTGGTGTATTATTTCCTCCTTTTATTACTTTGTAGGGAATATGTTTTAATTCTTCTGCAACTTCAGAATACATTCTACCCATAAAACGTTTAATGGAAAAAATAGTTTTTTGTGGATTAGTAACCGCTTGTCTTTTTGCCGGATCTCCTATCTTCCTTTCTCCTCCTTCTACAAAAGCAATTATCGATGGAGTAGTTCTTTTTCCTTCCGAATTTGGTATTACAACAGGATCATTTATTTCCATAACAGCAACACAAGAATTTGTTGTTCCTAAATCTATTCCTATAATTTTACTCATTTTTGTTTCGTTTTTTCACATTAGTTAATTGTTTATAATAGATCTCCAATCATTATGCCATTAATGAAAATAAAACTTTTTATAAATAACCAAGTATAATGTATGACATTAAAAAGCTTTTGAAAAAAAAGTTTTTTATGCCAAAAAGTCATTTAGTATAAATATTCTTAAAATTTCTTATTATATTACAGGTTACAATAAAAAGAAAATGGATTCATTAAGTTTAAAAACAGTTTCAATCAAAAAAAATTTAATAGTCAAGTCATGGTTAATAATGGATGCTACTGATCAAATTCTTGGAAGATTTTCTTCTAAAATAGCTTTGATTTTACGAGGAAAACATAAGCCTTTTTTTTCTCCTCATATAGATTGTGGAGATCATGTAATTGTGATTAATTCTAATAATATTAGACTTACCGGAAAAAAGTGGAATAATAAAGAGTATATTCATTATACTGGATACCCAGGGGGACAAAAAACGACTTCTGTTAAAAATTTGTTTGATAAAGATTCCAGGATTTTAATACACAAAGCAGTAAAAGGAATGCTTCCTAAAAATCGTTTAAGACATTTAATTTTGAAAAAATTGCATGTGTATCATAAATCTCAACACAAACATGAATCTCAAAAACCTATTTTATTAAAATCATGATATATCATACCATAGGAAGAAGAAAAAGATCTCTTGCTAGAATATATTTAAAACCAGGAAAAGGATTAATTGTTGTTAATAAAAAGAAAATTGATCAATATTTTCCAAAATACGTTTATCAAAAAATTTTGTATCCCATTAAGATTATTGATAAATTGGATCAATTTGATGTAAAAGTAAAAGTACTAGGAGGTGGTTTTAATGGACAAGCAGAAGCAATTCGTCTTGCGATTTCTCGTGCACTTTGTCAATTAGATATGAAGAATAGAAAAAAATTGAAATCCGAAGGATTGTTAACTCGTGATTCCAGAGAAGTTGAAAGAAAAAAATTTGGTCAGAAAAAAGCGAGAAAAAAATATCAATTTTCAAAAAGATAGAAAAAAATTGAGAAATAAAATGAAAGTTAACACTCAAGAATTACTGAAGGCTGGAGTTCATTTTGGACATATTGCACGTAAATGGAATCCTAATATGCGTTCTTTTATTTTTATGAAAAAAGGTGGAATTCATATTATAGATTTATCAAAAACAATTTTAAAATTAGAAGAAGCTTGCAATGAATTAAAAAAGATAGCAACAATTGGAAAAAAAATATTGCTAGTAGGAACTAAAGATCAAGCTAAAGAAAAGGTTTTTTTTTATGCAAAAAGTATAAATATGCCATGTGTAACAGAAAGATGGCTTGGAGGTTTTTTAACAAATTTTGCAACTATTAGAAAATCTGTGAAAAAAATGAATAGTATAGAGAAAATGAAGAAAAATGGAACTTTTAATACTTTGTCAAAAAAAGAAAGATTATTAATTAATAGATTGTATGAAAAACTACATAAAAATTTAGGGAGTATTTCAAATATGAATCATATACCAGGTGGTATTTTTTTGGTAGATCCAAATAAAGAAAAAATAGCTTTAACGGAAGCTAAAATATTGAAAATACCAATATTTGCTATGGTAGATACAAACACAGATCCTAATGAGATTCATTTTCCCATTCCTTCTAATGATGATTCATCTAAATCTATAGATATTATTTTAAAATATGTAACAAAGGCTATTCATAATGGAATTATGATTAATCAAAGTGAACGTGAAAATAAAAATTCTATAAATAAAAAATTATGAAAGTTTCTGTGTATCAAATTAATAAACTTAGAAAGTTAACAGGAATTGGAATTATGGATTGTAAAGAAGCTTTGATAAGTTCAAATGGAAATATAGAAGAAGCTATTCATCTGTTAAGAAAAAAAGGAGAAAAAATTGCAATAAATCGTTCTACTTTTCAAGTAAAAGAAGGATCTGTAATTTCTACTGTGAATTGTAACCATACAACAGGAACTATTATAGGTCTTACTTGTGAAACTGATTTTCTTTCAAAAAGCCAAGAATTTTTAAATTTTTTATTAATGTTATCAAAGAAATCTTTAAATTTTTACAATAAAAAAGATTTTTTAGATAGTTTTTTTCATAAAAATGAAAAAATGAAAATAAAAGATTTAATTATCAAGGAAATGGGAGTTTCAGGAGAAAAAATAGAATTAAAATTTTTTGAAAGAATAGATTCTCCATTTGTAATAGATTATACTCATAATAACTATAAAATAGCAACTATAGTTGGGTTTTCTTCTGATATTGATATGCACGCTGCTAGAAACATAGCAATGCATATCACAGCGATGAATCCTATATCTATAAATAAAGAAGAAATACCAAATTCTGTAATAGAAAAGGAAATAGATGTTATAAAAAGTCAGATCAAAAAAGAAATCAAATCAGATGAAATGAAACAGAAAATAATAGAAGGTAAACTTCAAAAGTTTATTATCAATAATACTCTTTTAAATCAAAAATTTGTAAGAAATAATAATATAAATGTTCAAGAATATTTAAATAAGTTTGATAATAATAAGCATTTAAAAATTAATTTATTTAAAAGAATTGTAATTTGATAAATTCAGTAGATGAAAAAATTAATGTTAATAATTTTAGATGGTTGGGGGATATCTTCTTCTATTAATTGTTCTGCTATAGAACAAGCCTATACTCCATTTATTGATTATTGTTGTGATAACTATCCTTTTAGCAAATTGGAAGCTTCAGGGGCTTATGTTGGTTTACCTAAAAATCAAATGGGAAATTCTGAAGTTGGACACATGAATTTAGGATCTGGACGGAAAGTTGTTCAAACTTTAGAAAAAATAAATAGATCTATTGAAAATGGATTATTTAGGAAAAAAATTAATCCTATTTTTGATAAAATACGTAAAAAAAGAATTCATTTTATTGGTTTGTTGTCAGATGGAGGTGTTCATTCACACATGAATCATCTTTTCTATTTGCTTAAAATAGCACATGAAAAAAAAATAAACGACGTTTTTATACATGTTTTTACAGATGGTAGAGATTCGTCTCCAAGAATGAGCATTTTCTACATTAAAGAGCTTTTAAAAAAAACCAAAAAATATGTTGGAAAGTTATCTACTGTTACAGGAAGATATTACTCAATGGATAGAGATCAAAGATTAGAAAGAACTAATAAAGCGTATAATGCAATGGTTCATTCAAAAGGTTTTTATACTAAAAATGTTTTTTCTTCTATTGAAGAATTTTATAAAAATGGAATTACAGATGAATTTTTATCTCCTTTAATAATTATTGATGATAAAGGTGTTCCTGTTGCAAAAATAGAGAATGGAGATGTTGTTTTTTGTTTTAATTTTAGATCAGATCGATCTAGACAAATAACAGAATTCTTGAATGATAATGATTCTTTTTTAGATTATTCAGATTTAAGAAAAATAAATTTATCTCATTATATAACTATGACTTGTTTTAATCCTAAATATAAAAATGTTAGTGTTCTTTTTGAAAGGGATTATTTAATAAATACATTGGGTGAAATTTTGGAAAAAGAAGGGAGAAAACAAATTCGTATAGCTGAAACAGAAAAATACCCACATGTTACTTTTTTTTTCTCCGGAGGAAGAGAAACTCCTTTTGATAAAGAAACTAGAATTATTTGTTCTTCTCCGAAAGTGTCTACTTATGATTTGAAACCAGAAATGAGTGCGAAAAATATTGTAAAAAAAATTATTCCTGAATTAAATAAAAAAATTTCAGATTTCATTTGTTTAAATTTTGCAAATCCAGATATGGTCGGTCATACTGGAAAAATGGACAAAACAATAAAGGCTTGTGAATTTGTTGATTTTTATACGAAATCTTGCGTAGAAGAAGCAATAAAAAATTCATACATAGTTATCATTGTGGGGGATCACGGAAATGCAGATTGTATGATTAATCCAGATGGAAGTCCAAATACAACACATACTACATCTTTAGTTCCTTTCATTATTTTAGATCAAAAAATAAACAAACAAAATTTTTTATTAAAGAAAAAAGGATCTTTATCAGATGTTGCTCCTACTATTCTTCAATTAATGGGTATCCCTATTCCTAATATTATGACTGGATCATCTATGATCATTGATCATAACAAAATATAGGAAAAAATAGTTATGTTTTGATCCAGTTAAAAACTATCGAAGAAATAATTTTAATAAAAAAAAGTGCTTTTTTAGCTTCTAAAACATTAGGAATGTTAGCTAAAGAGGTTAAACCTGGAATAAATACTCTTTATTTAGACAAACTTGCAGAAATTTTTATTCGTGATCATGGTGGAAAACCAGCTTTTTTAGGTTTATATGGATTTCCAAATACTTTATGCGTATCTCCAAATTATCAAGTAGTACATGGTATTCCTAATAAGTCTTGTTTACATAATGGAGATATTTTGTCTATAGATTGTGGAGTTTATATGAATGGATTTTACGGAGAACATGCTTATACTTTTGAGGTTGGAAAAGTTTCTAAAGAAATAAAAAAATTTTTAAATTGTTCTAAAAAATCTTTATATATTGGAATTTCTAAATGTAAAACTGGAAATAGCGTTGGAGATATAGGTTATTCTATTCAGTCTTATGTTGAAAAAAATGGATATAATGTTGTAAGAGATCTTGTAGGACATGGAATAGGAAAACAAATGCATGAAGAACCTCATGTTCCTAATTTTGGGAAAAAAAGGAAAGGAGTTAGATTGAGAGATGGATTTGTTATTTCCGTAGAACCTATGATAAATATAGGAAAATCTGAAATTTTATTTCATGAGGATGGATGGACTATAACAACTTTAGATGGTAAGGTGTCATCACATTATGAACATAATGTAGCTATTGTAAATGGATCACCTTGCTTGCTTTCTACCTTTCGTTATATTTATAAAGAACTTAATATTAAATCATTTGAAGAGGATATCTTTCAAAATAAAAAAATTGATTTTTAGTGTTAATTTGTTGAAATTTAGTTGTTTTTTTTCGTTAAATAGCATAATTTGCAGATTAAATATAGAACATGCCAACTATACAACAATTAATTAGAAAAGGTCGATCTTCTGTTCCTAAAAAGAGGAAATCTATTGCTTTGGAATTTTGTCCTCAAAGGAGAGGAGTTTGTACTAGAGTTTATACTACAACTCCAAAAAAACCAAATTCAGCTATGCGAAAAGTAGCTCGTGTTCGTTTTACAAATGGAAGAGAGGTTATTAGTTATATAACAGGAGAAGGACATAATCTTCAAGAACATTCTATCGTATTAGTTAAAGGAGGTAGAGTTAAAGATTTGCCGGGTGTAAAATATAAAATAGTGAGAGGAGCTCGTGATACGGCTGGAGTAAATGGAAGAAAAAAAAGTAGAAGTAAATATGGGGCAAAAATAGTTAAAAAAAGTTGATTCGATGAGAAAAGTGAGAAAAAAAGAAAAGGTTTATTTACCAGATCCAAAATTCAATGATCCCTTTGTTACACGTTTTGTTAATCATTTAATGAAAAATGGAAAAAAGAATATAGCGTATAAAATATTTTATAACGCTATGAATAAAATAGATGCAATAAAAGAAAAAGAGGAAAAATCTGCGTTAGATATATGGAAAGAAGGATTGAAAAACGCAATGCCTCATGTAGAAGTAAGAAGTCGTCGTATGGGTGGATCTAATATTCAGGTTCCTGTTCCTATTTCACCTAATAGTAAAATAACAAAGTCCATGAAATTGTTGATATCCTCTTCATCTATTAGAAATGAAAAAACTATGGCAAATAAATTAGCATATGAAATATGGGACGCTTTTCGTGAACAAGGGGAAGCTGTTAAAAGAAAAGAAAATATTCACAAAATGGCTGAATCTAATAAAGCATTTTCACATTTTAGATTTTAGTAATTTTTTTTATGGAAAGAAATTTAAAATATACGAGAAATATAGGAATTGCAGCTCATATTGATGCAGGGAAAACTACTACTACAGAAAGAATTTTATTTTATACGGGGATCAATCATAGAATAGGAGAAGTTCATGATGGAGCTGCTACTATGGATTGGATGAAACAAGAACAGGAACGTGGAATAACTATAACTTCTGCTGCTACATTTTGTGAGTGGATGTATAATAATAGAAAATATCAAATTAATATTATAGATACTCCAGGTCATGTAGATTTTACTGTAGAAGTAGAAAGGTCGATGAGGGTTTTAGACGGAATGGTTGTTTTATTTAGCGGAGTTGATGGTGTAGAACCGCAATCTGAGACAGTGTGGAGACAAGCAGATAAATACGAAATACCTAGAATAGCTTTTGTTAATAAGATGGATAGGCAAGGTGCTGATTTTTTTGATGTTTGTCATCAAATAAAAAAAATTTTAGGAGCTAATTCTATTCCATTACAAATACCTATTGGTAGTGGAGATGATTTTGTAGGAGTAATTGATTTAATAGCAAATAAAGCTATAAAATGGAATGATAAGAACTATGGAATGACATATGAAGAATATCCTATACCAGATGATATGAAAAATTCAGTTAGTGATTACCATAATAAGCTTATTGAAGCTTTATCTGAACATGATGATGTGATAATGGAAAAATTTTTATATGATAATTATTCTATATCAGAAGAAGATATTATTCATTCTTTACAAAAGAATACAATAAAAATGAAAATTATTCCTATTTTGTGTGGTTCCTCTTTTAAGAATAAAGGTGTCCAGACTATGCTGGATGCGATATGCAGGTATTTACCTTCTCCACTAGAAGTGGGAGATATAATAGGAATTCATCCTATTAGTAAAAAGAAAGAGATAAGAAAACCAGATGAAAATGAACCTTTTTCAGCTTTAGCTTTTAAAATAGCAAGTGATCCTTTTGTAGGTCGTTTAGCTTTTTTTAGAGTTTATTCTGGAAAAGTAGAATCAGGTTCTTATAGTTTTAATGCAAGATCTAGAAATAAAGAAAGGATTTCTAGAATATATCAAATGCATGCAAATAAACAAAATCCAGTAGAAAAAATTGGAGCTGGAGATATAGCTGCTGTAGTTGGATTTAAAGATATCAAAACAGGTGATACTCTATGTGATGAAAAACATCCAATTTTATTAGAAAATATACTATTTCCAGATCCAGTTATTGGTTTAGCTATTGAACCTAAATTCAAATCAGATATTGATAAAATGAGTTTAGCTTTATATAAATTAATGGAAGAAGATCCAACTTTTCAAGTAAGAACAGATCCATATACAGGACAAACTATTATTTCTGGTATGGGAGAACTTCATTTAGAAATAATTGTAGATCGTATGAAAAGAGAATTTAAAGTAGAGGTAAATCAAGGAAAACCACAAGTTGAATATAAAGAAGCATTGACTCATTCTGTAGAACATAGAGAAATTTATAAAAAACAAACAGGAGGTAGAGGAAAATATGCAGATATATTGTTTAGATTAGAACCAGGAGACATTGGAAAATCCGGATTGGTATTCATTAATAAAATAAAAGGAGGTAACATTCCTAAAGAGTACGTTCCTTCTATAGAAAAGGGATGCAAAGAAATGATGAAAAATGGACCTTTATCTGGATATGAAATAGATAGCGTTAAAGTAACTATTTTAGATGGATCTTATCATTCTGTTGATTCTGATCAATTATCTTTTGAAATAGCGGGAAAATTGGGATTTAAGGAAGCTGCTAAAAAAGCTAAACCTGTTTTATTAGAACCAATTATGAAATTAGAAGTAATTGTTCCGGAAGAAAATATGGGAGATGTAATAGGAGATTTAAATCGGAGAAGAGGAATTGTTCAAGATATGAATACTAAAAATAATGTAAAAATCATTCAGGCTTTAGTTCCGTTATCTGAAATGTTCGGATATGTCACAGTCTTACGAACTCTTTCTTCTGGTAGGGGAACTTCTGTAATGGAGTATTCTCATTATGAGGCTGCTCCTATTAATGTAATAGACAATATTATTATAGAAAATCGTAATAAAAAAACAAAAAAATAAGTATTTATGAGTCATGATATAAAAATAAAATTAAAGTCTTATGATTATAATTTATTGGATAAATCAGCTGAAAGAATTGTAAATTCTGTTTTACCAACTGGAGTTGTATTGAATGGACCTGTTCCTCTTCCTACTGAAAAAAAAATATTCACGGTGTTACGTTCTCCACATGTAAATAAGAAATCAAGAGAGCAATTCTTTCTTCCTACTCATAAAAGGCTTTTGCAAATTCATAATGCATCATCTAAAACAGTGGATGCATTAATGAAATTAGAGTTGCCAAGTGGAGTTGAAGCGGAAATAAAAGTATAAGAAATGTTTGGATTAATAGGAAAAAATATCGGAATGACGAGTATTTTCTTGAATAATGAGAAAAATGTCCCTTGTACTGTTATACAAGTAAATCCTTGTTATATTGTTCAAATAAAAACAATGAAGAATGATGGGTATTCTTCAATTCAACTTGGTGTTGATGAAAAAAAAAATCAAAAAACAAATAAACCTTTATTGGGTCATTTTAAAAAATCTGGATTGTCTCCGAAAAAAAAATTATTAGAATTTAAGGTAAATTCAGTATCTAATTTCAATATAGGATCTAAGATAAGTTTAGATATTTTTCAAGAAGGAGAATTAGTTAATGTTAAAGGAATTTCTAAAGGGAAAGGATTTCAAGGGGTTGTTAAAAGACATAACTTTTCAGGAGTTGGAGAAAAGAGTCATGGACAACATAATCGTTTAAGGGCTCCTGGATCTATAGGAGCAGGTTCTGACCCTTCACGTGTTTTTAAAGGCAAAAAAATGGGAGGAAGAACAGGAAAAATGAGTATTACTATTAAAAATTTAAAAATATTAAAGATAGATAATTATAAAAATTTGATAATTTTGAAGGGATCTGTTCCTGGAAATAAAAAGTCATATTTAATAATTAGTAAAAAAAAATGAAATTAATAGTTTTAGATATCAAAGGAAATTGTACTAATAAGGAAGTAGAGTTTAATGAAAATATTTTTTTGAAAAAATCTTATAATCATCCTGTTTATTTAGAAATAAAAAGATATTTATCTACTCAACGTCAAGGTACACATAAATCTAAAGAAAGGGGAGAGTTATCTGGTAGTACTAAAAAATTGCACAGACAGAAAGGAACTGGAGGATCTAGAAAAGGAAATATTAAAAATCCTATTTTTAGAGGAGGAGGAAGAGTATTTGGACCAAGACCTAAAAAATATTTTCCTAAATTAAATAGAAATACTAAAAATAGTGTAAAAAAATTTATTATTGAACAGAAATTATTATGTAATCGGATAAAGATTATTGAAGATATTGAATTAAATGTTCCAAAAACTAAGTTAATTTTGAAAATTTTGGAATCTTTACAGTTGAATAATAAAAAATTATTGATGGTTATTGGAAAACAAAATAATAATTTATATTTATCATCACGAAATTTAGAAAATTTAAAATTGATAAATGTAAATGAATTGAATTGTTATCTATTGTTGAATTTTCCATATATTATTTTTTTTGAAAATTCAATAAAAAAAGTTCATAGATTTTTATCTATATAAATTTTATATGTTTTATGATTTTTATAAAACCTTTTCTTACAGAAAAAGATTCTAAAAAAAAAAAGAAAGTTAGTTCTTGTATTTTTTCTGTAAACGTGAATTCTAATAAAATTCAAATAAAAAAAGAATTTAAGAAAATTTTTGGATTTTCTGCAAAAGATGTTAAAACCATGATTTATCCTAAAAAGGATAAGTCTAAATATACTAAAAAAGGATTTCTTTGCGGAAAAACTAATAAAATGAAAAAAGCAATTATTCACATTGAAAAGAACCAGAAAATTGATTTTTTTAATAAAAAAGAAATTTAATGTCAATTAAAAAATTAAAACCAATTACACCTGGTCAACGTTTTAGAATAGTAAATTGTTTTGATGATATTACAGTTCATCACCCCGAAAAAACTTTAGTTAAAGGAAAATGTAAGTCTGGTGGAAGAAATAATACAGGAAAAATGACTATACGTTATTCTGGAGGTGGCCATAAAAGAAAATATAGAAAGATAGATTTTAAAAGAAGAAAGTTTGGAGTTCCTGCTATCATAAAATCTATAGAATATGATCCTAATAGATCTTCTTTTATAGCATTACTTTATTATAAAGATGGAGAAAAAAGATATATAGTTGCGGTAGATGGATTAAAAATAGGACAAGAGGTTGTTTCTGGAAAAAATATACCTTTTCATATAGGAAATTCTACTTTTTTAAGTGAAATCCCTTTAGGAACTAACATATCTTGTGTAGAACTTATTCCTGGAAAAGGAGCTAGAATAGCTAGAAGTGCGGGTTCTTTTGCTCAATTATCTGCAAAAGATGATAAGTATGCTACTATTAAATTGCCTTCTGGAGAAATGAGAATGATTATGATTAAATGTATGGCTACGATTGGAGTTGTTTCTAATGCTGATCATCAATTGGAAACGTATGGAAAAGCAGGAAAGAAAAGAAATTTTGGAAAAAGACCTAGGACTAGGGGGGTAGCAATGAATCCTGTAGATCATCCAATGGGAGGAGGAGAAGGAAAAGCTTCTGGAGGAATACCAAGAAGTAGAACGGGAAAACCTTCCAAAGGATTCAGAACTCGTTCTAAAAAACGATATTCTAATAAATATATTTTGCAAAGAAGAAAAAAATAAATTTTTAATTATGGGAAGATCTTTAAAAAAAGGTCCTTATGTATCTCACACATTATATAAAAAAGTATTGAATAATATAAAATTAGATAAAAAAATTATTATTAAAACTTGGTCTAGGCCATCTACTATTTTACCTGATTTTGTAGGACAAACGTTTTCTGTCCATAATGGAAAACAATTTATTAATGTGTATATAACTGAAAATATGATTGGACATAAATTGGGAGAATTTGCTCCTACTCGTACTTTTAGAGGACATTCAGGATCTAAAAATAAATTGAAAATCAAGAGTTGATGCAATAAACATGAAAAAAGAAAGTAATGTAGTTTCTGCTTCTCTAAACGGAATTAGAAGCTCTCCAAGAAAAATGAGGTTGGTAGTAAATTTGATTCGAAATAAAGAAATCCAAGAAGCTTTGGATCTATTAAGATATAGTAGTAAAAAGAAAATATCTTTCTCTTTAAGAAAGTTGCTTCTTTCATTGTGGGATAATTGGAAAAGAAAATATAACGAATCTCATTCTGATTTTAGAAATGAAAATGAAAAAAAAGTTTCCTTATATATAAAGGAAATTAGAGTAAATCAAGGCAAAACCTTGAAAAGGTTACGTCCTGTTCCTCAAGGAAGAGGGCATAAAATTAAAAAAAAATCTAGCAATATTATAGCTGTTTTGGGAAAAAGAAAAAAAATGTAATTTTTATATGGGACAAAAAACAAATCCAATCGTTAATCGTCTTGGTATTATTACAGGATGGCAATCAAGTTGGTGTAACAATTATAAGGATAGAATAAAAGAAGATTTTAAAGTAAGAAGATATATAGAAGCTAGGTTTCCTAAAGGAATAGTTTCTCGTATTTTTATTGAAAGAACTTTAAAATTTATAACCATTACCATTCGTACATCACGTCCAGCCCTTGTAATAGGAAAAGGAGGTGATGAAGTAGATACAGTTAGAAAAGAATTAAAAAAACTTACTAAAAAAGAAGTTCAAATCAACATATCTGAGGTTAAACGTCCAGAATTAGATGCTCCACTAGTAGCAAAAGGATTAGTTAGACAATTAGAAAATAGGATTTCGTATAAAAAAGCGATTAAATTATTTATTCTTTCTGCTATGAGAATGAGTGCCCAGGGAATAAGAATTCAAATTTCTGGAAGACTTAATGGGTCTGAAATGGCTAGATGTGAAACTTATAAAGAAGGAAGGATTTCTCTTGGAACTTTTCGAGCTGATGTAGATTATCATATGGCAGTAGCTCATACTGTTTATGGTAGTATAGGAATTAAAGTATGGATCATGAAAGGAGAAATCTATGGAAAAAGGGAATTATCTCCTTTATTAGGAATACAAAAAAAACAAAAGGGGAATAAAAATGTTCACAGAAAAAAGAAATAGTATTTTATGTTACAGCCAAAGAAGACAAAATATAAAAAAAAACAAAAAGGAAGAATTCGTGGGAATTCTAATAGAGGAAACTCTCTTACTAGAGGTTTATATGGAATAAAGTCTTTAGAAAGATCTTGGATTACATCGAAACAATTAGAGGCAGCACGAGTAGCCGCTACAAGATACATGAAAAGAGAAGGGAAACTTTGGATTAATATATTTCCAGATAAACCTGCAACAAAGAAACCTCAAGAAGTACGTATGGGAAAAGGAAAAGGTCCTGTTGAGTTTTGGGTTTCTGTAGTTAAACCAGGAAGAATTTTATTTGAAATTGACGGAGTGGAGATGAATATAGCAAAAGAAGCTTTAAGATTGGCAGCTCAAAAACTTCCTATAAAGATGAAATTTATTTTTTCTAATGAAATAAAAATATGAAAAACTCAGAAATTAAAACTTTATCTATTAAAGATTTGATTCAAAAAATTAGTGTTGATAAAAATACATTTCAAAAAATGAAATTTTCTCATTCCATAAAAAATCAAAAAAATCCTTTGTTAATTAGAATTCTTAGGAAGAGAATCGCTCAATTGAAAACGGAGTTAAATAGAAAAATAATCAATGATAAGAAAAAATAAACAATCCACTATAAAAAAATGTAGAAATAGTAGAAAACAGAAACAAGGAATAGTTATAAGTGATAAAATGGATAAAACTATTATAATATCTGAAATTAAAAAAGTAAAACATAGATATTATGGGAAGAGTATTACGAAGAAAAAAAAGTATATGGTTCATGATGAAAAAAATATTTCTAAAAATGGAGATATAGTTAGTATTATGGAAACACGTCCTGTAAGTAAGAATAAGTGTTGGCGTTTAGTTTCTATATTAAATAAATAATGATATATGTTGCAACAAGAATCCATTTGCAAAGTATCAGATAATACGGGGGCAAAAGAAGCTTTAGTAATTAGAGTGTTAGGAGGTACTAAAAAAAGATACGCATCTTTAGGAGATTCTATAATTGTTACTATAAAAATAGCTACTCCAGGAAAAGGAAATTCCATTAAAAAAGGTCAAGTATGTAAGGCTGTAATTATTAGAACAAAAAATAGAAGAAAAAGAAAAGATGGATCTTATATAAGTTTTGATGATAATGCTTGTGTATTGATTAATACCTCCGGAGAAATGATAGGAACAAGAGTTTTCGGGCCGGTAGCAAGAGAACTTCGAGAAAAAGAGTATATGAAAATTATATCTTTAGCACAAGAAGTGTTATGAAAATATTTATAGTGATGAAAAAAATAAAAAAAAAAGATAAAGTTTTAGTTTTATCAGGAAATTATAGAGGAAATGAGAGTGTTGTTTTGAAAGTTTTATCGAAAAAAAATAAAGTAATCATTCGTGGATTAAATATGGTAAAAAAACATTTAAAAGCAAATATTAAAAATCCTAAGGGAGGTATCATAGAAAAAGAGGCACCTGTTCATATATCCAATTTGAAAAAATTGAATAAGTAATGTATCAATCTAACTTACAAAAGTTATATAAGAAAGAAATAGTCCCAGATTTAATAAAAAAATTTGGATATAGAACTGTAATGGAGGTTCCTAAATTGAAAAAAATAGTTATTCATCAAGGAATTGGATTATCTGTTTTTGATAAAAAAATCATAGATTTTTCTATGAAAGAAATAACAAATATAACAGGACAAAAATCTGTTTTTTGCTATTCTAAACATGATGAGTCTGGTTTTAAACTCAGAAAAGGAATGGTTATAGGAATTAAAGTTACTTTACGGAGAACAAAGATGTTTGAATTTTTAGAAAGATTAATTTTTATTTCTTTACCTAGAGTAAGAGATTTTAATGGTGTTAAAAACAGTAGTTTTGATGGGTATGGAAATTATAATATGGGAATATCAGAGCAAATAATTTATCCTGAAATAAACATTGATAAAATTAAAAAAAATATGGGGATGAATATTACATTTGTAACTTCCACTACAAAGGATATAGAAGCAAAAAATTTGTTATCTTCTTTTGGAATTCCTTTTAAAAAAAAATAAAAAATGGCTAAAGAATCAGTAAAGGCAAGGCAAAGAAAAAGAGAAAAAATAGTAATGAAATATGCTAGTAAAAGAAAGATGTTAAAGAAAGCAAAAAATTATGATTTGTTACAAAAGTTACCTAGAAATGCATCTCCTGTTCGTTTAAGAAATAGATGTTCTATTACTGGGAGATGTAGAGGATATATGCGGCAATTTGGTATTTCTCGTATTGTTTTTAGAAGTTTAGTATCTCAAGGACTGATTCCTGGTGTTAAGAAAGCTAGTTGGTAAATGAAATCAATAATTATGGATACAATTGCAGATTTTTTAACAAGAATTAGAAATGCTAGTTTAGCAAAACACAGACTTTTAGAAGTTTTTTATTCTAAAATAAAAGAAGAGATTTCTAATGTTCTATTAAATAATGGATATATTTTAGGTTATAAAAAAGTAACAGAAAAAAAAACTATTAAAATAGCTTTGA
The DNA here is from genome assembly GCF_014252295.1 of Blattabacterium cuenoti. Classification (NCBI taxonomy): domain Bacteria; kingdom Pseudomonadati; phylum Bacteroidota; class Flavobacteriia; order Flavobacteriales; family Blattabacteriaceae; genus Blattabacterium; species Blattabacterium cuenoti. Next base: position 396,630 of record NZ_CP059215.1, on the reverse strand, counting down.
AGTACTATCAAGGAAAAACATCTGTTATTCAAAAAATAATCAGAATTAGTAAGCCAGGACTTAGAAAATATTGTAAATGTAAAGATATTCCTCGTGTGTTAAATGGATTAGGAATTGCTATAATTTCTACTTCAAGCGGAGTTATAACAGATAAACAAGCAAGAAAAAAGGGAATAGGAGGTGAAATATTATGTTACGTATATTAATAAATTTTTTTTAAAATGTCTAGGATTGGAAAAAAACCTATTCTGATTCCCGAAAATGTTAACATGATGATATCTGATAATAAAATATCAGTAAAAGGACCTTTGGGATCTTTAAATCGAGAAGTTTCTAAAAAATTAAAATTTAATTTTCAAGATAATCAATTAATAATTACTAGAATTAAGGAAAATAAATTGACTAAATCATTACATGGTTTATATCGTGTTTTAATTAATAACATGATCTTAGGAGTTACAATAGGATTTATGAAAAAGTTGGAGTTAGTGGGAATTGGATATAGAGCATCTTGTAATAAAAATATTTTGGATTTGAATTTAGGATTTTCTCATAATATTATGATACAAATTCCAGAGGAAGTTCACGTTGAAGTGAAATCTGAAAAAGGAAAAAATACTATTTTAGTTTTACAATCGAAAGATAAACAACTGTTAGGAATAATAGCGGCAAAAATTAAATCTTTTAGACCTCCAGAACCTTATAAGGGAAAGGGTATAAGATATTTAGGAGAAGATATTCGTAGAAAAACAGGAAAATCCGCTTAATTTTTTTGATCTAATAAAAAATGAGAAAAAAAGTACTGAGAAAAATTTTTGGAAAATCAGATAGACCTAGAATTTCTGTTTTTAGAAGTAATAGGGGCATTTATGTTCAAATTATTGATGATGTTTCTGGAAAAACTTTGGTTTCATCATCATCAAAAGAAAAAATATTTCATAACTACAAAAAAACAAAAACAGAATTATCTAATGAAGTTGGAAAATTAATAGGTAATAAAATAAAAAAATTGAAAATTAAAAAATTAATTTTTGATAAAGGAAGGTATTTATATCACGGAAGAGTTAAATCTTTAGCTGATGGAATTAGAGAAATTGGATTAGAGTTTTAATTTTTTAATATAAAAAAATATAAAATGAAATCTACGGGATTGGAATTAAAAGAAAAATTGGTTGGAGTAACAAGAGTATGCAAAGTCACTAAAGGTAGAAGGTATTTTAGTTTTAGTGCTATTGTTATAAAAGGAAATGAGAACGGAGTTGTAGGTTATGGTTTTGGAAAGTCAAAAGAAGCTCCTGATGCAATTCATAAAGCAGGAGAACAGGCTAAAAGAAACCTTTGTAAGGTTTGTATTTTTAATGGTACTATTCCTCATGATCAAGAAGCTAAATATGGAGGAGCACGTGTTCTTATTAAACCTGCATCTGATGGAACAGGAATTATAGCAGGAGGACCTTTAAGAGCTGTTCTTGAAGCAGCAGGGTTAAGAAATGTGTTATCAAAATCTAAAGGATCTTCTAATCATCATAATGTGATTAAGGCAACTATTAAAGCGTTAAGTAAAATGAGAGATGTTCATATTATTTCCAAGCAAAGAGGAATTTCTATAAAAAAAGTGTATAATGGATAAAAAAAACATTAGCAATACTAATCAATTGTTTCCAAAAAACGGATCCAATAAAGGAAAATTAAGATTAGGGAGAGGTCAAGGGTCTGGAAAAGGTGGAACTTGTGGAAGAGGACATAAAGGAGCAAAATCCAGATCTGGATTTTCTAAAAAAATAGGTTTTGAAGGAGGTCAAATGCCTCTTCAAAGGAGAATCCCTAAATTTGGATTTAGAAGACACTATCTACGTAGTAAATTTTCTTTAATTAATATAGATACAATTCAAAAATATGTAAATACAGGAAAAATTGGAGATGTGGTGAATAAGAAAATTTTATTAAAAAATAATTTAATAAAGAAAAGTAATTTAGTAAAAATTTTAGGAAGAGGAGAGTTATCTTCTCCATTGAAGATATTTGCATCTAAATTTAGTAAAAAAGCTTTATTATCTATAAAAAAATCAGGAGGAAAAGCATTTTCCATATGATAAAAAATTATTATGAATAATTTTTTAACATTTTTTCAAAAAATTTGGAATATTAAAGAACTAAGAAAAAAAATAATAATAACTATAAGTTTATTATTGACTTACCGATTTGGAGCATATATTCCTATTCCAGGGATTAATCCCTTAGGGATTAGTGATTTTATGGAAAAATTTAATTCTGGATCTAAAGGATTAATGCAAATTTTATCTTCTTTTACTGGTGGAGCATTTAATCGTGCTTCAATTTTAGCTTTAGGAATTATGCCTTATATCTCATCTTCTATTATTATTCAATTGATGTGTATCATTATTCCATCTTTACAAAGATTGCAAAGAGATGGAGAAAATGGAAGAAAAAAAATTAATTTTATTACAAGATGGTTAACGGTAGGAATTTGTTTAGTACAGGCACCTGTATATCTTCTTTCTTTAACTCAACAGTTTATTCCTTTTTCATCCAATGAAAAAACTTATCTAATTGATATAGATACTTTTTATGGTAAAAGTATGTTTTTTTCTATAGGAATAATAATTTTAACTTCCGGAACTTTATTTACTATGTGGTTAGGAGATAAGATTACAGATAAAGGAATAGGAAACGGGATGTCATTAATAATTATGTCTGGAATAATAGCACGTTTCCCAGATGCAATAGTAAAGGAGATTTTTAGTAAGTTGGGAATTGGAAATGGAGGATTAATAATTTTGTTTTTTGAATTTTTATTGTGGTTATTGGTTATTTTATTTACTGTTATAGTTATTCAGGCTATTCGGAAAATACCTGTACAATATGTTTCTCATTATAGATCTTTAGAATTGGGAAGTCAGTTAATTCAAAAAAAACATCAATATATTCCATTGAAAATGACTTCTGCTGGAGTTATGCCTATTATATTTTCTCAAGCTATTATGTTATTTCCTCTAACTTTTTCTGATTACATAAAAAATATAAAAATTAAAAATTTTTTGCATCTTTTTCAAGATATATATGGATTATGGTATAATTTAACAATTTCTATACTGGTAATAATTTTTACTTTTTTTTATACAGCTATTACAATTCCAGTCCATCAAATGGCTGATGATTTAAAAAGAAATGGAGGACATATACCGAAAGTAAGACCTGGAAAAGAAACGGCTGAATATATAGATAATATTCTATCTAAAATTACATTACCTGGAGCTTGTTTGTTATCTATAATAGCTATTTTCCCATCTATAGTTTTTCGTATAGGAATAACTCAAAATTTTGCATTATTTTATGGAGGAACTTCATTATTAATTGTTGTAGGAGTTATTTTAGATATTTCACAACAAGTGAATATTCATCTATTAAATTATCATTATGATGGATTAATGATGATGAAAAATCGTAATACTAGATTATAATTTTTTTTGTATATTAAAAAACAATAATATTATGGCTAAACAAAAACATATTGAAGTTGATGGAACAATCATAGAATCTTCACCTAATGCTATGTTTCGTGTTGAATTAGAAAATGGATGTATAGTAAAAGCTCATATATCTGGAAAGATGAGAATGCATTATATTAAAATATTACCAGGAGATAAGGTGAGGTTGGAAATGTCTTCTTATGATTTAGAAAGAGGTAGAATAACTTATAGATACTAGAACCTATTATTATTATTTTAAATATGAGATACATAAATATATCATGAAAGTAAGATCTTCTCTAAAAAAAAGGACTGATAATTGTAAAATTATTAGAAGAAAAGGACGTTTACGGATTATTAATAAAAAAAATCCTAGATTTAAACAAAAACAGGGTTAATACAAAAATATGGCTGTTAGAATTTCTGGAATAGACATACCTATATCTAAAAGAGGAGTTATAGCTCTTACTTATTTATATGGAATAGGAAAAAATTTATCAAAAATGATTTTATGTTCTGTTGGTATAAATGAAAATAAAAAAGTTGAAAATTGGTCTGATGAAGAGATCAGTAAAATTAGAAAATACATATCTAATAACGTAAAGATAGAAGGGGAATTAAAATCTGAAATACAGTTTAATATAAAACGATTAATGGACATAGGATCTTATATAGGAACTAGACATAGAAAAGGATTACCATTAAGAGGTCAAAAAACTAAAAATAACTGTAGAACAAGAAAAGGAAGAAAAAAAACTGTAGCGAATAAGAAAAAAGTTACAAAATGATAAAATAATCTTTAAATGGCAAAATCATCATCAGGAAAAAAAAGATCAGTAGTTGTTGACTCTGTAGGGGAAGCTCATATTCAATCTACTTTTAATAATATTATTATAACTCTAACTAATAAAAAAGGAGAGGTAATAGCATGGTCTTCTGCTGGAAAAATGAATTTTAAAGGATCTAAAAAAAATACACCGTATGCAGCTCAAATAGCAGCAGAAAATGTAGCAAAAGAAGCTATAAATGCAGGAATTAAAAAAGTAGAAGTAAAAGTAAAAGGACCTGGATCAGGAAGAGATGCAGCTATAAGAGCTTTAAGTAATTCTGGTATTATAGTCACAATGATTAAGGATATAACACCTCTTCCACATAATGGATGTCGTCCTCCAAAAAGAAGAAGAGTATAATTTAATGTTTTTTCATTCAAAAGTAAAATTATGGCAAAATATATAGGTCCCAAAACTAAGATTTCTAGAAAGTTTGGAGAATCTCTTTATGGAGAAGATAAATATTTTGATAGAAGAAAGTATCCATCGGGACAACATGGAAATAATCGTCGTAGAGGAAAAAAATCTGAATATTTTATACAATTAATAGAAAAACAAAAAGCAAAATATACTTACGGAATATTAGAAGGTCAGTTTGAAAAATTGTTTTTTGAAGCTTCTAGAAAAAAAGGAATTACGGGAGAACTTCTGTTACAAGCTTGTGAAAGTCGTCTTGATAACATAGTTTTTCGTCTAAATTTTGCTCCATCTAGATCTTCCGCTCGTCAAATAGTTTCTCATAGACATATTGTTGTAAATGATCATGTAGTTAATATTCCATCTTTTAGATTAAAACCTGGAGATAAAATAGGAGTAAAGGAAAAATCAAAAAAACATCCAGTTATATTAGATTCTATTCAAAAAAAAACAAGCTCAATTCTTGATTGGTTAATTTTAGATGAAAAAAATATGTTTGGTATATTTCGAGTAATGCCGAATAGGAAACAAATCCCTGAAAATATTAAAGAGCAATTTATTGTTGAATTATATTCAAAATAATATGTCTATTTTAGATTTTGTTAAACCTGATAGAATTGCAATATCTGAATTGTCAGAGAGTAAAGGTGTTTTTCATTTAAAACCACTAGAACCTGGGTATGGAATTACTTTAGGTAATTCTTTAAGAAGAGTTCTATTGGGATCATTAAAAGGTTTTGCAGTTACTTTTATTAGGATTAAAGGAGTTCAGTATGAATTTTCAACTATAGAGGGTGTAGTTGAAGATGTCACTGAAATAGTATTAAATTTTAAAAAAATTCGTTTGAAAAGAAAAATTGCAGGAACTCATAAAGAAACAGTAAAAGCATGTATTAATCATGGAAAAAAAGTTACAGGAGGTATTTTAAACAAATTTATTTCCGGATTTCAAATTTTGAATAAAGACTTAGTTATTTGTAACAAGGATGAATCTGTTTCATTAGAAATCAATTTTATAATTGAAGAAGGAAGAGGTTATGTTCCAGCAGAAGAAAATAAAAAAAATAATGATGATTTAATTGGAACCATTCCTATAGACTCTATTTATACTCCTATCAGAAATGTTAAATATACAATAGAAAATTGTCGTGTTGGGCAAAAGACAGATTTTGAAAATCTCTCTATAGAAATTAAAACTGATGGGTCTATATGTCCAAAATCAGCTTTAATGGAAGCATCTAAAATATTAATACAATACTTCTCTATTTTTTCTTATGAAAAAATAGGAAAAGAGAAACAAGAAAAAATTAATAAGGATAAAAAATATGACGAAGAGTTTTTACGTATGCGGACTTTATTAAAATCTAAATTAAATGATATGGATTTATCTGTTCGTACAAAAAATTGTTTAAAATATGCATCTATAGAAACTATAGCAGATTTAGTAAGTTGTAGCAGAAATAATATGTTGAAAATGAGAAATTTTGGAAAAAAATCTTTAGATGAATTGGAAAGTAAAATGAAAGAAAAAGGATTATATTTTGGAATGGATATGTCAGATTTTAAATAAAGAAAAGAAGAATAGATGAATCATAGGAATAAAAATAATCATTTAGGAAGAAAATATGGACATCGTAAATCTATACTCTCTAATATGGCTTCATCCTTAATTAAGGAAAAAAGAGTTTTCACTACTTTAGCCAAAGCGAAAGCCTTAAAAAAATATATTGAACCTATTATTACGAAATCTAAAATTGATACAGTTCATTCCAGAAGAAATGTTTTTTCTTATTTGAGAGATAAAAAAGCGGTTTCAGAATTATTTAAATCTATTTTTGATAAAGTTAGAATTCGTCCTGGTGGGTACACTAGAATTATAAAAATTGGATTTAAGCTTGGAGACCAATCAATTATGTCTTTTATGGAGTTAGTAGACTTTAATGAAATTTATACATCCAAAAAAGTAATAAAATCTGTTAGACGTAGTAGAAGAAAAACAGATAAAAAAATGAATGATGTAGTAGAAGAAAAACAGACAAAAAAAATAAATGATGTAGTAGAAGAAAAACAGACAAAAAAAATGAATGATGTAGTAGAAGAAAAACAGACAAAAAAAATAAATGATGTAGTAGAAGAAAAACAGACAAAAAAAATGAATGATGAGTAAAATTAAAAGTATTCATGCTAGACAGATCTTAGATTCAAGAGGAAC